>NZ_JBHXRX010000004.1:149196-208256 GCF_042714995.1 Streptomyces sp. NPDC058665 | reverse complement strand
CCGGTGGGCGGGGGGGTCGGGGGGGGCCCGGGGGGTCCTGTTGTGCGACCCCCGCCCCCCCCCCGCCCCCCCACCCCCTGGCGGGGGGCGCCCCCCCCCCCCCAATCGGCCGGGGCCCCCACTCCACTCTGGCACTCCGGTGGAGGATACACATGGAGTTTGTGGTCCTTCCGGACCATCCGGCCGGCACCGACGCACTCGCGCTGGCCCCGGCCTCCGGATTGCCGGGCCCCAAGGTGATCGAGCACCACTCCGGTCGGCCCTGGCTGGTGGGCGACTGGCCGGACGACGAGATCGTGTCTGTCTCCGCCGGCCCGCGGCGCCTGGTCCTGCTCGGCTGCGCGAAGGTGCGACAGGAGCCCCTGGCCGCCGGGTTGAGCCGGGTCCGCTCCCTGGCCGACCTGGACGGCCTCGCCCGCCTGGCCGCTGGCAGCTTCCAGTTCGTCGCGTCGATCGACGGCGAAGTCCGGGTCCAGGGCACGCTTTCCACGGCGTGCCAGGTCTTCTACGCCAAGGTCGCCGGTGTGACGATGGCCGCCAACCGCCCCGAGGCGCTGGCCGACCGCATCGGCGCGACCGTCGACGAGGAACGGGTCGCGCTCGAACTGCTGTCACCGTTCGGGCCGCCCGAGCCCCTCAGCGAGGGCTCGGTGTGGCATGGGGTGCGCAGCCCTCGCATCGGACACTGCCTGGAGATCGGCCGGAACGGCGCCGGGCGCACCCGGCGCTGGTGGACACCGCCCGCGCCCGCACGCCCCCTCGGCGACGGCGACTTCATCCGCGAGGCGCTGTTCGACGCCATGCTGGCGCGTACGGCGGGCCGGCCCGTGGTGAGCGCCGATCTGTCCGGTGGCCTCGACTCGACGAGTCTGTGCTTCGTCGCCGACCGGACCGACGGCACCTGACGACCTTGCACTACGAGGCGCACGGCGGGCGGGGCGAGGACCTGACCTGGGCGGCCATGTGGAGGTACGGCCGGTGGAGACCCCCGACTGGTACACGCCGTTCGAGCACACCCCGCACGGCACGGAGTGGCCGCTGATGTTCGTCCGGTCCCGGGCCGTCGCCGAGCACCCGGCCGGCTCACGACGCGACCGGTCGGCCGGCGCGCCGCCGAGCCGGCGGCGCTGCGGGCGCTGGTACGGCGGGAGATGACCCGGCTGCTCGCGAGTCCCGCCCAGGCGGGACTGACGCTGCTCAATCCGGTCCGCGCTCGGCGTGACCATGCTGCCGCTGTTCTTTCCTGTCGGGCGCGATGTTCTCGGTGGCCGGTCTGCCGTGGTGGCCGGCCGCGCTGACGCTCGTCAACCCGCTGACGCACGCGGTGGACGCGCTGCGGCAGACCGTGGCCTGGGCCGCGCCGGGCGGCAAGATCCGAAAGACACGCCCTAGGGGTCGAGCTGATGGTGATGTGCGCGCTCGGCCTCGTCGCCCTGGCGGTCGCCGCGCGCCGCTTCTCCCGCGCCGAGTAACGGGCCGCGGCACGGCGAGGGACGGCGGTCACATCGGCGGCGGTGTCCGCGGGCCGGAGTTCGCGACCTCGCCGGGGGTGACCAGCCCGTCCTCGATCGCGCGGGCCAGCATGTCCGCCTTCGTCGGTGCGGCCCTGCCGACCTGCGCGTACTTGACCCGCGCCCGTTTGATGTACATGTCGACGGTGTGCACGGACACGCCCATACGGCGGGCCACCGACGCCTTGGACATGGACTGGAACCACCAGAGCAGCGACGTCCGTTCCTGATCGGACAGCCGGGGGCCCACCGGGCTGCGGTCGGAGACCAGGACGCCGGCGGTGGTCGGAGGCACATAGGGCCGGTCGGCCGCGGCGGCGCGCACCGCGTGCAGCAGATGGGCCTGGCCCTCGCTCTTGGTGACGAATCCACTGGCGCCCATGTCCAGCACGTCCATCACCAGCGATTCGTCGGTGAACTGCGAGAAGACGACGATGCGTTGACCGGCCGCGGCGAGCTCGCCGATGTCGGGGAGCACCAGCCGCCCGTTGAGATTGAGGTCCACGATCAGGACGTCCGCCACGCCGGAGCGCAGGTCCTCGGCGCTCTCGCCGGTGTGTCTGACGCATACGTTCGGCTCCTCCGCCAGCCAGGCGCGGACGCCGTCGATCACCACCGGGTGATCGTCGATGATGCCGACGTCGAACGCGGTCCCGGGACGCGCCATCGAGACTCCAGCCACAGCAGGTTCTCCTTCTCGTCGAACATCACCGATGTGTCGGTCGAACCGGTCGTACTCAGTGCTACCGGGGCCGCGGCGTCCGCCACCACGCTCACCGTGACCTCGCCGGCCATGGCGACGACGGTCACCCTGGCGCTGACCTCGGCCGACGCCAGCGCGAGCAGCGGCCCTTCGGTCAGCCGCCGGCGAACGGCCACGGGAACGTCGGGCAGTTCGCCGTAGCAGACGAACGTGACGTCGACGTCCCGGCGGTCGGCGACATCGGCGCAGGCGCGGAGTTCGTGCAGCAGAGGATGGGCGGAGTCCTCCGTCTCGGCGAAGAGCCTGCGCAGCCGCGCCGCCTCGATCGCGCTCGACCGCCGTACGGTGTCGTCCCCCGGGTGGGCCCGCCCCTCGGCCAGGTCGCGGAGCAGCGGTGCGATGCGGTCACGCAGGTAGTGATAGCGCCGCAGCCGCTCGGCGTGCCTGGTGTCGTCGGCCGCCTGCCGTGCCAGGCGGTCCGCGTGCGCCCTCGCCGCGCGCGCCGTGAGTTCGGCGGCGTGGTGCAACTGCCGGGTGAGCAGGGCGAAGGCGAGCTGGATTCCGGCCGTGGTGTAGGACTGGGCGATCAGCCTGCTCCAGGCCACTGAGGTGTCGAGCTCGCCGCTCAGACCCAGCGCGATCGTGGTCATGGCGACGGTGCAGCTCAACAGGACGACCAGCTCGTGGATCGGGCGCTGCATCAGCAGCAGTACGCCGAACCAGCCGACCGTGTTCGCGGCCCAGCTGATGTCACCGATCGCCTGGCCCGGCGGGTATGTCGCGACGGCGACGGCTCCGGCCAGCACGGCGACGGACGCGAGCGCCGGGGCCGCACGGCCGCGCAGCGCGGACCGCAGCAGCAGGACGGAGCCGATCAACTGCACGACGGCGAGCACCAGCCAGGCTGTGAGGGCCGCCCAAGCCGGCTCGTACCGCGACCAGCCGCGCAGCAGGATCAGGGCGTCGAAGCCGAAGTGCCAGAGGACGGCGATGACCACGACCACGACACTGATCACCTGGGTGTAGCGGGCCGCGACCAACTCCCCTCGTGGCGTGCCCGCTTCGCTGTTCACCGGGGCCACCGCAGCATGACGCGGGCCCCGTCGCCCGGCCGCGCCTCGATCCGCGCGTCACCGCCCACCGCCGTCATCCGGCCCACGATCGACTCCCGTAGTCCTCTGCGGTGCTCGGACACGGCCGCGAGGTCGAAGCCGCGTCCCCGGTCGAGCACGTCGACGACGACACCGGCGCCGACCGGCTCGGCGCGCACCTGGGCCGCTGTGGTGCCGGCGTGCCGTACGACGTTGGTCAGGGCCTCGGCGACGGCGTCGGCGAGCGCGGTCACGACCGGGTGGGGCAGCAGTACCGGTACGACCCCGAACTCGACCGTCGGCGCGGGCAGTCCGGGCCTCGGCGTCGTCGCCGCGGCGCGCAGGGCCGCGTCCAGCGGGACCAGGGGCACGGGATCGGCGGGCGCGCCGTGCGGGGTCGCCAGCGCGTCGATCACCTGGAGGTCGGCCATGGCGCGGTGTCGCAGGACCTCGGAACGATCGGCGATGGCGCCGGTACTCACCATGGTGAGTGTGGCGAGCACGGTGTCGTGCAGCCGGCGCTGGTGGTCGCGTTCGTCCGCGCGGGCCGCCGCCCTGGCCCGCTCGTTCGCCTGCGCCACGGCCTTGGCCGCCAGCGCGGCGTCCGCGGAGCGGGCGGCACGGCGCAGCAGGACGAACGTACCCGTACTCAGGATGCCTTGGAGCACGAGCACGACGGGGGCTTCCCGGAGGCCCGGGACACCGGCCATGTAGGCGACGGTGATCACGACGGTCGCCAGGAGCCCGTGGGACGGGCGCAGATAGAAGGGCGCGTTGAGTACGGTGACGCCGGCCAGGAGGTCGATCCATCCGGTGCCGGCGCTCGCCTCCAGTACCGGGTCGGGCACCAGCTGCCCGTGGAGCAGACAGAACACGGCGCAGACGGCGACATCCGTCACGCCGAGCCGGAAGGTCGCGCCGTGGCGAAGCGCGAAGACGCCGAACCAGCCGGCCCACACCAGTACGCCGGAGACGGAGAGCAGCACCCACACGGGATTCGCGGCCGACGCGAGCCCCAGCAGTGCGACGACGGCGGCGACCGCCGCGCTGGACAGGCGCAGGATCACGATGATCAGCAGGGCCTGCCGCTCCAGGCTGACCGTGGCGGGACCGGCGGCAGGGACCTCGCCGTGCCCCCACACCCGCGCCGAGGCATGCTCAGCGGGCTCGCGTTCCTCGGACATCAGCCGTTCGCCCCCGAAAGATGGGGCTGGTCGGCCCCTGTGACGACGATACGGGGGCATGTGCGCCAGAGGAAGCGTTCTGTGGCGAAAGTGACAGCTGGGGGTCCCGGGACGGTTCGGGGCGCTCAGCTCCCGGAGCCCGGCCGGGGCCGCCCGTTGTGGCGCAGCCGGAGTCGGCGCCGGGGGTGCGAGCGCAGGACCGGATGGAGGCTCCAGCCCTGCTCCGAGGCGACGCGCAGGACATGACCGGCGCCCGCGCCACGGAAGTAGTGCGCGCCGAGTTCCAGATCGCGGTGGTGCTCGCGATTGTGCGTCGCGGTCTCCACCCGCCGGGTCTGCTTCTCCACCCGGCGGTCCACCCGCGCCCGGTAGTACGCCGTGTCGCCTTCCCGTATCAGCGCCACCGGGGTCACACACCACAGCGGGATGAAGGGCACCTGGCCCAGAGTGGCGTCCAGGACGCGTACGGCGCCGTTCTCGGCACGCGGCACGAGGTAGACGATCAGTTGGGCCACCATCGCCACCCCGTAGAAGCAGAGCGCGAGGAAGACCCACACGAGCCACCACAACGGCAGGAACACCAGCGTCAGAGGCAGAAGCAGCAGCCAGCGGAGCACAGCCGGGCGAACGGGCAACGGCCCCCAGGCCGGGTCGTCATAGTCATGCACGGACGGTGTGTCCCCCTCGAACTTCGCCATGGGTCTCTCCGGCGCGTCCGCGAGTCTATGCCGCGCCGGCCGGGGCCGCCCCGGGGGCTATGTGCCGTCCGAAGGCTGCTGGGCGAAGTCCTTGGTGCGGATCGTGGCGAAGGAGATCACACCCGCGGCCAGGGCGACGATCCCGGCCACCAGGAGGATCTCGTTGAGGCCCGAGGTGAAGGCCGCCGCGGTGAGGTGTTTGACCGGGGCGCGGACGTCGGCCGGGAGGGAGCCGAGGATCTGGCTGACCGTTCCCGACTCGACGGCGGTGGAGATCCGCGGGGCGAAGTCGCTGAGGCCGGGGACGGCGTCGATGTGGTCGGTCACATACGACTTGACCTTGCTGGAGAACAGCGTGCCGAGCAGCGCGATGCCGGTGGCGATGCCGATCTGACGGAACGTCGAGTTGATGCCTGAGGCCATGCCGGCGTGTGCGGGCTGCACGACGCCGACGGCGGTCGACGCCAGCGGCGGGTTGACCAGACCGACACCGGCGCCGGACATGATCATGCCGGGGATCAGATGGGTCCACTCGCTCGACGCGTCGAGACCGCGCATCCACAGCAGCCCGCCGCCGATCAGCAGCAGCCCGGGGCCGATCAGATATCGCACCGGCATCCTTGAGGAGAGCCGGCCCGACACCGTGGACACCACGAGGATGCCCGCGGAGATCAGCAACAGCCGTACGCCCGCGCCCAGGGCGCTGAATCCGAGCACGTCCTGGAGATAGAGCACGAGGTAGAGCAGCATCGACAGAACTGAGGCGCTGAGACCGAAGGCCGCCACCAGGCCGCCGGTGAAGGTCGGCTTCCGGAAGAGCGACAGGTCGAACATCGCCTGACTGGTCCGCAACTCGACCGCCACGAAGGCGGACATCAGCACGACCGCCGCGGTCAGGCATCCGATGACGACGGGGTCGGAGAACGAGTCGTGACTGGACTTGATGAGCGCGTACACCAGGCTCGACAGGGCGGCGGTGAAGAGCACGAAGCCGGGCCAGTCGGGGTGGCGGGCCCCGGGCTGGCGGGACTCGGAGACTTTGGCCACGGTGATCGCGACGGCGATCACGCCGATGGGCAGATTGACGTAGAAGATCCACTCCCAGGAAAGCCCGGTGGTGAGCGCACCGCCGAGCAGCGGTCCGATGGCCACCGCCAGCCCGGTGATCGTGCCCCAGATCCCGAAGGCGACACCGCGGTCCTTGCCCCGGAAGGCGTCCGCCAGCAGGGCGAGGGAGACCGAGAACATGATGGAGCCGCCGATTCCCTGAAGGCCCCGGGAGAGTTGCAGCATCAGTGAACTGTCGGAGAGGCCGCAGAGCAGCGACGCGAGACTGAAGATCGACAGTCCGACCAGATAGAGCTTCCTGCGGCCGTACATGTCGGCGAGGCTGCCCGCGGTGAGCAGCAGCGCGGCCAGGGTGAGGGAGTAGGCGTCGACGACCCACTGGAGGTCGGAGAAGCTGGCGTGCAGGGACCGCTGGATGTCGGGCAGTGCCACGTTCACGATCGTGATGTCGAGCAGCAGCATGAACGTACCGAGGCAGACGGCGGTCAGCGTCCACCACTTGTTCTGCGCGGGTGGCGTGCGGCCTGTCCGGGACCGGCCGTGCGGAGCGCCCCCGGAGGTGTGGGCCGCGTCGGAGCGGTCCTGTTCGGAGCGGTCCGGTCCGAACGCGTCGGGCTCGCTGTCAGCCATGCGCGCTCCTCTTTCCTGGCCGGTCGGGCGTATGGGTCGTACCGACTATCTCCTTCTCGCGGGCTCCGACCGGCCCTCACGGTGCGGGCCAGTCGGGCGAATCCCGGCGAAGCCGTCAGGACGTTCCTCTCCCGGACGCGGACCGCCCGCGAGGAAGCGCGCCCGGCCGGACCGGACGCGGGAACCTCGCGGGGGTGTAGGTCGTGGTGTGCCGGTCAGGCCTGGTGCGGGTGGAGAAGCACCTTGGAGTAGCCGGGCTCGCGCCTGTCGAAGCGGGCGTACGCGTCGGGCGCCGACATCAGCGGCAGTTCCTGGGAGACCACGAAGCTCGGCTTGGCCTTGCCCGCGATGATCATGTCCCGGAGCTGGTGGGCGTAGACCTTGGCGTTGGTCTGGCCGGTGCCCATGCGCAGGCCCTTCTCGAAGAACTTCCCGATGTTGAAGAGCAGGTACCCCTTCGCCGCGTCCTGGTCGGGCGCGCCGGGGTCGGTGGGCACGTACAGCCCGACCGTGCCGATCGAGCCCGTCGGGCGGACCGTGTCCACGAGCTGGTTGAGCACGAGGGCCGGCTGCTCCTCGCCCTCGGGCACCGTGGCCTGATAGCCGACGGCGTCGATGCCCCGGTCGACGCCCACATCGCCGATCGCGTCCTTGATCTGCTGGGCCGGGTCGTCCACGGAGTAGTCGATCGGCGTGGCGCCCATCTGCTTGACGAGGTCCAGGCGGTTCTTCACCCGGTCGACGACGAAGACCCGGGACGCGCCCTTCAGCATCGCCGAGTAGGCGGCCATCAGCCCGACGGGGCCGGCTCCGTAGACCGCGACGGTCTCGCCCGGCTTGACGCCGGCCAGCTCCGTGGCGTGGTAGCCGGTGGAGAAGATGTCGGCCAGCAGGGCGAAGTCGGCTTCGTGCTCCTCGCCGTCCGGCAGGGGCACGCAGTTGAAGTCCGCGTACGGCACGCGCAGGTATTCGGCCTGGCCACCGGGGTACGGGCCCATCGCCACGTATCCGTAGGCACCTCCGGCGAACCCCGGGTTGACCGTCTCGCAGAACGCCGTCTTGTCGGCCCGGCAGTTACGGCAGAAGCCGCACGCGACGTTGAACGGGATGACCACCCGCTGGCCGGGCTTCAGGCTGGTGACGCCCTCGCCCACCTCCTCGATGACGCCGAGGTTCTCGTGGCCGAACACCAGGCCGGTCTCGGCGGCCGTACGGCCCTCGTACATATGCAGGTCGGACCCGCATATACAGGTGGTCGTCACGCGCAGCAGCACGTCCTGCGGAGCCTCGATGCGGGGCTTCTCCACCTCGTCGACCGAGACCTCGTACGGGCCGTGGAAAACTACTGCCTTCATGGTGTTCTCCCCTCTTCGTCGGGCCTCCTGCCGGCGGCCCACACCCCGAGTCCTCACACTCGATACCCGTGACTCGGCAGAGAAATCTGCGATTTGTTCTCTTTGTTTGGTTTGTCTTCCGAAGGCGGCGGAGGGGCATCGCCCGACGACGAGGGGTGACCGGGAGAGCCTGGCCCCGCATTCCTAACGGGCACTTTATGTGGCTGTTCCGTTACTTTGAGCGACATGACAGTTGGCGCATCGGGCGGATACAGGCGGGCCGGGTGGTGGGCTCCGGCCTGCCTGCTGACCGTGCTGGCCGCGGTGGTGCACATCTTCGTCTGCGCCCATGGGCCGCAGTCGTCCGGGGCGGGGGGCGCCGACTCACTGAGTGCCGTACGGCCGGTGGCGGTGCCCGCCTTGGTCGTCGCCCAGGGCGGCAGAGCCGCCGTGGACACCGACCGGGCGGCGGACGGGTCCGTCTTCGCGCACTGCCCCGGCGCCGATCAGCCCGGCTGGGTGCAGCAGGACAGCCAGTTGAAGCCCCCGGCCATGGCGGTCCGCGCCGAGACCGTCCTTCTCCCGACCGGGGTGTCCGGCGCGGGTTCGCGGGCGGGCGCCGCCAGGGGCAGAAGGGCGCCGCCTGACGACGGCCGGGCGGGGCTTGGGGTCTGGCGGATCTAGAAGGGCCGCTCCCCCGCGCACGGAGCCACGGACACCCGTGTTCCCGGCTCGGTGCGGGGGCCGTAAGGCCATCTTCTCCCCGACCTCAAACGGCCGGGCCCGTCGTGGGCCGGCCGCCGAAAGAGACTCCGTTGAACACCATGACCTCAGTGACTTCCCCCTGCCCGCCCGCAGGTCTGCTGGCGGCGACGGCGCCGAGCGCGCGGACCGCGGCCGGACTGGTCGGCAACACCCCGCTGCTGTGGGTGGGCGAGCCCTTCGCCGATCCGGGCCGCGGCTTCTGGGCCAAGCTGGAGGGCGCCAACCCCGGCGGGATCAAGGACCGCACCGCCCTGCACATGGTCCAGGCGGCGCGCGGCAGGGGCGAACTGCTGCCCGGTGCCCCGATCGTGGAATCCACCTCCGGCACCCTGGGGCTCGGGCTGGCCCTGGCGGGCAGCACCTTCGGCCACCCCGTCGACGTGGTCACCGACCCCGGCATGGAGCCGATGATGACCAGCCTGCTCCAGGCCTACGGCGCCACCGTCCACGTCGTGTCGCGGCCGCATCCGGTGGGCGGCTGGCAGCGGGCCCGCCGGGACAAGGTGGCCGAACTGCTGGCCGTACGTCCGGACGCCTGGTGCCCTGACCAGTACAACAACCCCGACAACGTGGCCGCTTACCGGACGCTGGCCCACGAACTCGTCGCCCAACTCGGCCGGATCGACGCCCTGGTGGTCAGCGTCGGAACCGGCGGGCACTCCGCGGGCGTGGGCTCGGTCCTGCGGGACTTCTTCCCCGGCCTGAGGGTCGTGGGCGTGGACACGACCGGCTCCACCATCTTCGGCCAGCCCGCCGGCACCCGGCTGATGCGCGGCCTCGGCAGCAGCATCCACCCGCGTAACGTCGCCTACGACCTGTTCGACGAGGTCCACTGGGTCGCGGCTCCCGAGGCGGTATGGGCCGCCCGTACTCTCGCCCGCTGCCATTACGCCACCGGCGGCTGGAGCGTGGGCGCCGTCGCCCTGACCGCCCGCTGGCTCGCCGCCACCCTGCCGGCCGAGGCCCGGATCGCCGCGGTCTTCCCCGACGGCCCGCAGCGGTACGCGGGCACCGTCTTCTGCGACACCTACTGCCGCGAGCACGGCCTGCTGCACCACGCGCCGCCCGTCGCACCGCACGAGATCGCCCACCCGGGCGAGCTGACGGTCACCTCGTGGAGCAGGTGCACGACGGTGGTCGACCCCCTCGCCGACATCGAGGCCGAACTCACGGCCGCGACGGCCGCCACCACGGCCACAGCCACAGCCACTGCCGCTGCGGACCTGCGAGCGGTGCGGCCGTGAAGTCCCTCTGGCACAGCACCCGTTCCTTCCCGCCCGGCGCCCAACTGCTGATGGTGAATCAGTTCGCCATCAACCTGGCGTTCTACATGCTCATGCCCTACCTGGCCGCCCATCTCTCCGGCGACCTGGGACTCGCCGCCTGGACGGTCGGGCTGGTCCTCGGCGTACGCAACCTCTCCCAGCAGGGCATGTTCCTCATCGGCGGCACCATCGCCGACCGCTTCGGCTACAAGGCGCCCATCCTCGCCGGGTGCGTGCTGCGCACGGGCGGGTTCGCGCTGCTGGGCTGGGTCGACACCGTGCCCGCGCTCCTCGTCGCCTCCGCGGCTACCGGTTTCGCGGGCGCCCTGTTCAATCCGGCGGTACGCGCCTACCTCGCCGCCGAGGCCGGCGAGCGGCGGGTGGACGCGTTCGCGACGTTCAACGTCTACTACCAGGCCGGGATGCTGCTGGGTCCCCTCGTCGGACTCGCGCTGCTGGCAACGGACTTCCGGCTGGTGTGCACGGTGGCGGGGGCGATCTTCGCGCTGCTGAGCGTGGGTCAGTGGCGCGCGCTGCCCGCCCGTCGCGGCGACGCGCCCGCGGACGCCGGGGGCGGACGGGAGGCGGGGGTGCTGGCGCAGTGGCGCACCGTCGTCGCGAACCGGCCGTTCCTGCTGTTCTCCGCCGCCATGATCGGCTCGTACGTCCTGACGTTCCAGGTCTATCTCGCCCTCCCGCTGGCGGCGGACGCCGCGCTGGGCGCCGACGGTACGAAGGCCACCAGCCTGCTGTTCGTCGTGTCGGCGGCGGTGGCGGTGGCCGGACAACTACGGCTGACGGGGTGGGCCAAGCGCCACTTCACCCCTCATCAGGCGCTGATGGCCGGGCTCGCCGCGATGGGCGCGGCTTTCCTGCCCCTCGCCCTGGTCCCGGCCTCGGCGACCCTGGGGGTGCTGACGGCACTGGTCCTCGCGGTAGCCGTGCTGGCGGCGGGAAGCGCGGTGGTCTATCCGTTCGAGATGGACACCATGATCGCCTTGTCCGGCAACAGGCTGGTCGCCACCCACTACGGCTTCTACAACACCGTCTCCGGCCTCGGCATCACCCTGGGCAACCTGGTCTGCGGCGCGCTGTGGGACTACGCCCGGACCCACGACGCCGGGTGGCTGGTGTGGACGGCGCTCACGGCGACCGGGGCCGGGTGCGCGGCGGCGGTGGGCGCGCTGGCCCGCACCGGCCGGCTCGCCGGGTCCCTGCCGCAACCGGCCCGCGCCTGACCGGTCCTACCGCGCCGACGCACACCATGGCGCCACCGTAAGCACACCCGTGCCCACTAATGGCTCATCCTGGCGCCATCTATGTGCCATACTGGCACCAAGGGGAGCGCACTCCTCGGCCGCGCGGCTGAGCGGCCGAGGAGTGCGCGTTTCGCGGAGTGAGCCATCAAAAGGGGTCGGGGCATGGAGACAGCACACAGCGGGCGGCAGCCGGAGCGCGGCGCCTTCGGCGCGTTCGCCCGCTTCGTGCTCTGCGGCGGCGGGGTGGGGCTCGCCTCCAGTTTCGCCGTGGTGGCCCTGGCCTCCTGGATTCCCTGGGTCCTCGCCAACGCCCTGATCACCGTGGTCTCCACGCTCCTCGCCACCGAGTTGCACGCCCGCTACACCTTCGGCGCGGGCGGGCACGCCACCTGGCGCCAGCATGTGCAGTCGGCCGGTTCGGCCGTGGGCGCGTACGCGGTGACCTGCGCGGCGATGCTGGTCCTGCGACAACTCCTGGCAGCGCCAAGCGCGTTGCTCGAACAGGTCGTCTACCTGTCCGCCTCCGCGGTCGCCGGTGTCGCGCGGTTCGGGGTGCTGCGTCTCGTCGTCTTCGCGCGAAGCCGCTCGCGGGCCACCGTCAGCCCCGTGGAGGCGACCGTGGCTCACGCCTCGCCCCCGGCCGGCGCCGGGACGCTCTGCCGCGCCGCCTGACCGTTCGGGCCGAACTCCCCCGGAGCGCCTTCCTATACGTCATCCTGATGCGGCGACGACACGGGCGGAACGCCGAGCACGGGGGTGCGGCACCACGATGGTTCCAGGAACGGTGCAGCAGTTGACCATCCTGCTGATCCTCGTGCTGCCCGGTGTCTTCTACCAGGCCGTACGGGAGCGGCTGCGCGGCTCGCTCGCCAGTGAGCAGGAGCCGCAGAACCGGCTCGTGCGTGCCATCGCCGCCGGTGCCCTGCTCGACGCCGTCTACGCGGTGGCCGCGGGGCCATGGCTCGTACGGCTGCTGGCCGGGGACGGAGACGGGCCCATATCCGGGCTGCTGCGGGAGCCCCGCCGGGCCGGACTGGCCGCGCTGCTCCTGATCGTCGCCGTTCCGTCCGCGCTGGCCTGGGCGGAGGCCGCCTGGCGCAGACGGCACGCACGGGCGCGGTACGAGCCGATGCCGACCGCCTGGGACGCCCTCTTCCGTGACCGCGGCTCCTGCTTCGTACGGATGCGCCTCAAAAGCGGTCTGTGGGTGGGTGGTTGGCTCGGTTCGCGGTCGGCCGTCTCGGCCTATCCGCAGCCGGGGGACCTCTATCTCCAGGCCCAGTACCGGGTGGGGTCCGACGGCACGTTCCTCGGGAAGGTGCCTGGTACCGGGGGCGTGTACGTGCGGGCGAGCGATGTGGATGTGCTGGAGGTACTGCTGCCGCCGTCCGCGGCGGCGACGGAGGGAGTGGTGGCCGATGCCGGAGGATCAAGAGATGGGCAGTGAAGCCGAACTGGCGGCCCTGGTCGAGGAGTTCGCCTCGCGCAGGACCTATCGGCCCACCGACGCCCTGGACGAGCCGGACGAGCTGCCGCAGGGCCCGTCGGGCACGGCGATGGGGGACGCCGCCCCGCCCGTGCACGGTTCCGGGGAGCCGGAGACGTCCTGAGCGCCCCAGGTGGCGCGGGTACGTCCCGGGCCTCACGGGCCCGTATGGATGTGCGCGGCCCACAGGTGCGGCGCCTGCGCGTAGCGGTCGCGCAGGGACCTGACCGGACGGTGCAGGGCCTCGGCCGGGTCGATGCGCCGGCCACCGGAGATGTCCCGCGCGAGCGAGGCGTAGAACTCTTCGGTCAGGCGCGTCGCCAGTTCGTCGGAGACGGTCCACAAGGTGCCGATCACATGCGGGTACCCGGCCAGTTGGAAGGACGACATCAGATGGACCGCCTCGTCGGGCAGGGTGATACCGCCCTGGGACGTGGAGCAGGCGGACAGCATGGCGAGTTCCGGGCTGCCCAGACGCTGGGCGGCGGCGTCGGACGCGGTGAGCCGGCCGTCGTGGAGGATCAGACCGCTCTGTGACGGGCTGAGCAGTTCGCTGACGCCATGACAGCTGAAGTGGACCCAGGAGTGGGCGGCGAGAGCCTGGACGACCGCGTCCACGGTGGCATCGGTCCCGGCCAGCAGCCGCCGGGCGGGGAACAGTTCCGCGACCAACTCGGCCTCGCGTGACGCTCCGGGCAGTGGCTCGGCCCCGGGCGTCTCGGGGAGGGCCACGACCAGGGGTGAAGGGCGCGCGGGGGCAAGGGAGTTGAGCCCGTCCCGCGCCCGGACCAAGGCGCGGAGGGTCGGCGTGTACGAGGAGACGGCCCGGTCGATGACCCAGGTGCCGGAGTCCGGCGCGCCGCATCCGGCCGCGTGCAGCGGCAGGAAGGACAGCAGACCGGTGGGGCACCACCAGAGCCGGGGCCAGGGGGCTCCGTCGTGCGGTACGGCGTCCAGACCGAGCCTGTCGAGCACCGGTGCGGCCACCGTGTCAGCCGAGCGTCCCGGAAAGTGTGCGCATCGCGGCGACCGCGTTGTCCACGCCGTTCCCGCCGTACGCCGCGTCGATCGCGTCGACGAACTCCGCCGCCCGCGACAGGACGGCGTCCGGGGTGAGGGCGGGCAGGGGGACCACGTCGATTCCGGCGTCGGCGGTGACGACAAGGGCGTCGCAGCGGTATTCGCTGACGTTGACCACCACGACCGGTCCCTCGGTGGCGGCGGTGACCAGGTCCGGTACGGACGGCGGGTGAAGAAAGCCGTCGAGTCCGGGCAACTCCCGGATCTCGGCGAGCAGTTGGGACCAGCGTTGGGACAGGGCGTGCCGGGCCTCGGCGATCACGCCCGCATCGCGGTCGTCATGGGGCGGGACGGCCGGGCCGCCGGGCCCGGTGCGCAGCGCGACGGGGAGCTGGGGCGGAGCGCTCAACCGGTCCCGGATCCGCTCGAATTCGGCTGCCATGGCCGGGGCGAGGGCACGCAGCTGCGACACGTCGGCCCGGTTCTCCAGGCCCTGGGCGAGCAGCACTCCTCTTCCCTGTTCGAGCAGGGCGAGGGCGCGGCCGGCGGCGCCCTCGTCGAGCGCCAGCGCCGCGGCGTCGCTCGCCAGGCCCTCGCTGACGCTCAGCCGCGCCTCCTGATCGGCGCGCGCGAGGCTGCGCGGGGCGATGGTGGACAGCAGGCCGACGGCGTACGCGTGCCCGTCGAGGGCATCGGTGTGGTGCCCCGCCAGCGCCGAGGCCTTGCCCCAGACCCGCGCGGCCACGATCCGGTTCGTGCCGTGGGCGACCGGATCGTGCGCGCAGGCGCGGGCGTCGCGGGCCACCTCCCCGAAGTCGACCTGTTCGCCGAGCGCGGCACGGTCCAGCTGCACCTGGGCCAGGATCAACCGGGCGCGGCTCAGGTCCGGATGGCCTTCGGGCATGCCCGCGAGGGATTCCCGGGTGACGGTGACCGCCCGGCGCAGCGCCTGCCGCGCCGTGGCACCTGTGCTCTCCCGCGCCAGATGGGCGGCGACGGAACAGGTGGTCGCCAGGTTCAGCAGGGCGGCGGATCGCGAAGGGTGGTGCTCGCCGAGCCCGGCGACCACCTCTTCGAGGACCCGCCGTGCCTCATCGGCGGCGTGCGGGTCCTCGTCCCACTGGGCGCGGCTGGTCAGCAGGAGGCCCAGGTTCATGGCCGCCGCGTCGGTACCCAGACGGTCGCCGTGCTCCATGGCCATCGCCTCGCGCAGGAGCGCCGCGGCCTCGTCGGCGGCGGAGGTGTCCCCGACGATCTCGCACCAGCAACGCAGCGCTTCGGCCAGGTTGTTGAGGTGCATGGAACGCTCCATGGCCGTCGGCGGGCTCTCGCGCACCGCGCGGCGCAGCACCGTCACTCCTTCGGCCAGCCAGACGCGGTTGCCGGTGACCGACGAGCGGTTCATGAGGGCGCCGCCCAGGTTGGTGAGCGCCATGCCGAGGCGCGCCCTGGGCACGGTGGTCACGGCCTCGCGCAGCGTGCCGATGGCGGCGTCCATGAGGGTTTCGTCGCGGCTGTCGACGGCCCGGTACCACTCGGCATTGCCCAGGCACATGAGGATGATGCCCCGCAGGTCGACCGTGGGCTGTTCGGCGGCCAGGGCGGCACGGAACAGCCGCATCGCCTCGTCACTCTGCCGCACGTCGCGGGTGTGGCGGTAGTGGTCGGCCAGGCTGTTCGCGATGTTGAGCAGAGCCACGGCCGTCGGCTGTCCCGCCGCCATGGAGAGCGCCTCCCGGTGGCATCGGACGGACTCCTCCAGCGGGGCTGGGTCGCCGGTGAAACGGGCGAGGGTACGCAGGGTGTCGCCGAGGGAGCTGAGGCAGGCGGCCCTGCCGGGGGTGGCGTCGTCCGCGCCTGCCAGGGCTTCACGCAGTACGCCGACGCCCTCCCTCAGCAGTTCGGGGTCCGATCCGAACTCGCCGAGGGCCAGCAGGGATTCGCCCAGGGCGCCGAGCCGGTGCACCCGGAAGTGGTCACGCGCCGAGGTCATGGCGACGGCTTCCCGGTGGCTGGTCACGGCGTCTGCGAAGAACTCGACACGGCCGGTGCGCAGGCCGAGTTTGGCCAGGACGGTGCCGAGGTGCGACCGGCAGGTGGCGCCCGCGGTGACGCGGATGTCCGGGAGGTCTGTCATCACCTTGCGCAGGAGGCGTGTCGCTTCCCGGTACAGGTCGAGCGCTTCCTCGAACGCGTCGACGCCGCTGACGCCGCTCATGGTGTCGGCCCGGTTCACGAGGACTCTGGCGTACTCCGACTCGTAGTCCCAGCGCAACGGGTCGCCGGGCGGAAGCAGTTCGATCGCCCGGAGCATCTCGTCGCCGCGCCGCTGCCAGGCGTCGTCGTCCGTACCGGCGCGTCCGGCCAGCGCCGAGCCGAGTTCGAAACGCGCGGTGGCCTCGAAGTCGTCGCTGGGAGGCGGCAGTGCGAGGCACTTGCGGAAGCAGTCGGCGGCCTCGTCGGCGTCGGCGCCTGTGTCCAGGTCCGGGTCCGTGGCCGAGTCCGAGGCGATCAGGCAGCGTCCGAGTGCCAGAAGCACCCGGGCGCGCTCCGTGGTGCGGGCCGGCAGGTCTTCGGCCAGGCCGCGGAGCAGCGTGATCGCCTCCTGAAGTTCCCCCGGACCGTGGGAGGTTGAGGCGGGCCGCAGAGCGGCACGCTTGCGCAGCAGGTCGGCGAGCCTGGTGCCGTGGTTCACCCGTCGGCGCAGGTCGTCGGTGAGTACGGAGGTCATCTCCATTCCCCGGCGGGCATGGGCAACGGCCTCGTCCAGGTCGGCGATGATGCCCGTCGCGGCGTGCCGCGAGCCCAGCACACCGGCGAGGACGAAGTGCGCCTGGGCGAGCACCGGATGGCCGGGCGGCGCGCCCTCAAGGGCTTCGCGGCTGGTTGTGTACGCGTCGTCGAAGGCGGCCAGATGTCCGGTGCGCACCGCGCGCCCGGCCAGCAGCAGGGCGAGGTTGGTGAGATACAGAGTGCGTTCGACGGCGTTGGGGGCCATGTCGGCTGCCGCGCGGCCGGTGGCGATGCCCTCCTCGTACTGCTCGGCGTCGCCGCCGCTCTCCATGGCCCGCAGGATCAGGGCCACGCCCAGGTCGGAGAGGAACGAGGGGCGATGAGGTATGACGGCGTCCGGCTCCGAAAGGACCGCACGCAGCAGCGCGATGCCCTCGGAGAGCAGCGCCGGCTCCATCAGTTCCCTGGCGGCGACACAGAGCGCCGAACCGAGGGTGGCGGAGTGCTGCGCGCGCATCGGGTTGTTCCATGTGCACAGCTCCACCGACCGCCGCAGTTCGGCGACGGCCTCCCGCATCGCCTCCCTGTTCGCGCTCGCCTCGGACCAGTGTCTGAGCGTGTACCCCAAGTTGCCGTGTCTGCGGGCCTGTTCATCCCGATCACCCGGTGCGCAGACGACGGCCGCACGGCCGGTGTCGACGGCTTCGGAGATCGTGTGGCGTCCCGCGCCCTCCTGGAACCTGTAGAGGAGGACGATTCCGAGGTCCGAGAGGCAGACGCCCTGTTCGAGGCTGCCCTCACCGAATCCGGCGACGGCGTGCCGCAGCAGGGCCTCGGCCATGGGCAGGGCCCCGGGGTGCCGGCTCTGCTGGAACATCAGCGCCACCCCGACGCCCCCGTCGTAGGCGAAGCCGGGTTCCGTCCCGGCTCCCTCGGGTGCGCCGGACAGCGTGGCGAACAACGGGACCAACCCGTAAGGCACTTGTGCGGGATCCTGCTCATGGATCCCGGCGAGCCGAAGCAGCGCGGCGCCGAGCGCCGCCCGGTCGGTCTCGCCTCCGGCGAGATAACGGCACCAGTCGAGATGACCGAGAGCCAGGACCCCGAGGGCCCATATGTTCCCGTCGGACAGGGCGAGGCCGCCGCGTACCTCGTCGGCCGCCTCCCGTGCCTCGGCCCCGAGGAACCACTCCAGGGCGGCGGGCTCGGACTCCGCGCGCTCGGACTGCCGAAGAACGCGGTGCGCGGCGTTCACCGTCCGCGCCGCAGGTCCCCCTGAACCGTCACTGTTCCCGCGTAACTCCACACACGCTCCCCCCGTGGGACGAATGCCGTCAGCGGGATCAACGTACCGATCTCAGAAGGGACTTGAGGGAGGAATACGGTCTCGCCCGTCCCACCAGCGGCGAAGTACCGTGTGCGTATGGCTTCAACAGGCCGAAGACGGGGGGCGCAACGATGACGATCGGGGTTCGCGCACAGCAACGGCAGCAGACACGGCACGCCTTGCTGCGGGAGAGCAGGCGGCTGTTCTCGAAACTGGGTTACGCGTCCGTAGGTCTGTCGGAGATCGTCGGGGCCGCCGGGGTGACCAAGGGCGCGCTGTACCACCACTTCGACAGCAAGGCGGAGCTGTTCCGGGCCGTCCTGGAGCAGGTTCAGCAGGAGGTCGCCGCGCACGTCGCGGCGAAGGCGGACGCCCAGCAGGATGCCTGGGACCAGTTCACCCACGGCTGCCAGGCGTTCCTCAGCGCGTCCACCGACCCCGCGATCCAGCGCATCATGCTCGTCGACGGGCCGGCGGTGCTCGGCTGGCGCGACTGGCGGGCGATGAACGAGGCCACCTCCGGCCGCCACTTGGCCCAGGCTCTGGCCGTCCTGGTCCACGAGGGCACCATCCCCGCGCAGCCGGTCGCGCCGCTCGCACACCTGTTGTCGGGGGCGATGAACGAGGCGGCGCTGTGGCTGGCGGCCTCGGCGGACTCCGCCGATCTCACGGACGCGCGACAGGCGTTGGCGCGGATGCTGGAGGCGCTGCGCGCGAAGTGACCGGGCGTCGCGGCCGGTGATCAGTCGGGTACGACGATGTCGATCCGGACCCCGTTGGGGTCGGTGATGACCAGGTGTCCGCGATCCGCGCACCCGGCCGCCCCGAGGGCGGCGATCCGCTCCCACACCTTTGCCGTGTCGTCCACCGCCAAGGTGAGCCGCACCGCGCGCACCGGCCGAAGAAGCGCCTGCGGCACCGCCGGATGCGCGTGGTCGAGCAGAGCGAGTTCGTGCCGCGGCCCGCCGGGCCGGCTGAGACCGGCGTACCACTGGGTCGTGAACGTGGCGGTGAAGCCGAACAGTCTGTTGTAGAAGCTGCGGGACTCCCCCAGCCGTGACGTGCAGATCACCGGACAGAAGCTGGTCAGCATGGGGGACATCTCCACTCACGTACCAACGGTATGCGAATGGAACCTAATGGCATACCGGTGGCATGTCAACGCGGGCCTCACTCCTCCAACGAGCCGACGCCGCCCAGGACATGGCCGTACGCCGACCAGTTCAGCTCACGCGGTCCGGCGGGCGCCCGCACCCACCGCGGAACGGCCAGCGCGGCGGCGTGCGTTCGGTTCTGCGGGCCGCAGGAGAGATTGACGACGTTCCAAGCCACGGGCCTTCCCTCTCCCCCCGCTCCCAGATAGTCCCGGTCGAGCCCCCGGCTGAGCCCGGTCCCCAATGCTTTCAGATACGCCTCCTTACGCGTCCACAACCGGCAGAATTCCAGGGGGAGTTCGGCCCGGAGAACTCTGAGCAGTTCCTCCCGCTCGCGTGGATGCAGCCGCGCCAGGCACAGTTCGACCGTCCGGCGGCCGGGCAGGGACTCCACGTCGACCCCGACGGGCACGTCGGCGACCGCGACGAGAGTGATGCCCGTGCCATGGGAGAGGGAGAAGTACAGGCCGCCGGGGCCGCCGAGGAGAACCGGCCGGCCGTTCGGACCGCCGCAGTGCCCGCACCGGTCACGGCCGAAGCGAAGGTCCCGGGGGTGGACGCCGAGCCGGTCACCCAGCAGCAGTCGCAGCCCCACATGCGCAGCGAGGTACATCGACCGGTCGCGGCGGTGGGTGAAGGATGCCGCCTTGGCCCGCTCCCGCGCGTCGAGCAGCGAGAGCGAGAGGTCTTCGCGCCACGGGGGCGCCTGCCGCACCGCCCATACGCGGACTTCGCCCGCAGGGTGCACCGCCGATGTCATGTCGACCTGCCTTCGAGGTGCCGTCGATCCGGCGGACGTGACGCGGCGGCGGATGCCTCGTTGAGACAACACGACCGCGTTCCCGCCCCAGAACGGTGCTGTGATGACGACCTCTGCCGTGACCAGCTTCTATCCCGTGCTCTGCACCGAGCGGCTCAGTGAGTCGGTGGCCTTCTACAGCACGCTGCTCGGATTCGAGACGACCTATACCAGCGACTGGTACGTCAGCCTGCGGCGGCCCGAGCCGCCGTACTACGAACTCGCTCTCGTCGCCGCCGGACACGAGACCGTGCCGGAGACCTACCGCCGGCCGGCCCAGGGCCTGCTCCTCAACTTCGAGGTGGCCGACGTCGACGCCGAGTACACGCGCCTCGTGACGGAGGCCGGTCTGAAGGCCGAACTCCCCTTGCGCAGCGAGGCGTTCGGCCAGCGCCACTTCATCGTGGCTGCCCCCGACGGCGTACTGATCGACGTCATCACGCCCATCGCCCCGACCGAGGAGTACGCGGACGCCTACCAGGATCAGTCGGGCAGGACCTAAGCCCTGCGCGGCCCGCGTCGCGTGACGCGGGCCGCACAATCCGCAGGGATCGCCCGGGGTGCTACCCCTCCACCTTGACGGCGGGAACGACGCCGTCGGACGAACCGTCCGCGCCTTCGGGGGCCTCGCCCGCACCCGTGGCCGGAATCTTGATGACCACCGCCACCAGCACGGCGGAGGCGACAGCGACCAACGCCCCGATGCCTCCGATGACGTTCATGCCGTCGGTGAACGCCTCCCGCGCGGAGCCGAGCAGGACGGCCGCCACGTCCGATGACAGGCCCTGCGCCGTCTCTACCGCCCCCGCGAGCGTGTCATCGGCGCCAGCCACCCCCGCCGGGACGTCCACCCCGCTCCGGTACACGGCGGCGCCGAGGCTGCCGAGCAGGGCGACGCCGAGCGCCATGCCGAGTTCGGTGCTGGTCTCCGAGAGGGCCGCGGCGGACCCGGCCTGCTCGGGCTGAGCCGATCCGACGACGATGTCCGTGCCGAGTGCGATGAGCGGGCCACCACCCGCGTAGACGAAGGCGAAGCCCGTCACCACCTGGGCGATGCCCGACGAGCTGTCGGCCAGGCTCAGCATCACATGGCCGATGCCCGAGACGGCGAGCCCTGCCGCGACGACGTACGCCGGACGGAACCTGCTCGCCGCCATCGGGGAGACCACGGCCGTCACGATCAGCGCGAAGGCGGCAGGCAGCAGATAGAGACCGGCCTTCATCGGGGACAGTCCACCGACGAGCTGCAGGAACTGAGTGACCATCAGATATGTGCCGCCGGCCACCAGCATGCTGAGCAGCAGCGTCACCAGGGCCGTGAGGAAGGTGGAACTGCGGAAGAGAGCGAGATCGAGCAGCGGGCTCTCCAGCGTGCGCTGCCTGCGGACGAACAGCACGCCGACGACCAGACCGACGACGATCGCCAGGAACGGGACCGCGCCGAATCCGTCGTTGGCGATCTCCTTCAGTCCGTAGATCACCGGCAGGATCGCGGCGAGCGACAGCGCCACACTGGCGAGGTCGATCCGGCCGGCCTCCTCGTCGCGGTACTCCGGCAGCAGGATCGGGCCGGCCACCAACAGCAGACCCATGATGGGCACGCCGAGCAGGAAGACCGAACCCCACCAGAAGTACTCCAGCATGGCTCCGCCGACCACGGGGCCGAGCGCGATGCCCACGGAGAACATGGTGACCCAGATCGCGATCGCCACGCCGCGCTGCCGCGCGTCGCGGAACATGTTGATGATCAGGGCGAGGGTCGATGGCATCAGCGTGGCTCCGGCGATGCCCATCGCGGCCCGCGCCGCTATCAGTGTGGCCGGGTCGTTCGCGAAGACGGCGGCCAGCGACGCGACGCCGAACGCGGCGGCGCCGATCAGCAGCAGTTTCCGGCGGCCGATACGGTCGCCCAGGGTGCCCATCGCCACCAGGAATCCGGCGATGAGGAAGCCGTAGATGTCGATGATCCACAGCATCTGGGCGGCGGAGGGGTTCAGGCCCTCGCTGATGTGCGGTACGGCCAGGTGCAGCACGCTCACATCGATGGACAGCAGCAAGGTGGGCAGCGCCAGCACGGCCAGGCCCAACCACTCACGGGGTCCGGCCTGCGAAGTGGTTTCGGCGGTGGTACTCACATGTTTCCTTTCGGGGATGGTGCGCGTCGGTGCCCGAATACGGTCATCGGGCGAGGGGGTGTGGCAGGGCCGGCTCCGACCGGGGGCGGTCGGGGCCGGGGATCAGACGGGCGGCGACGGCCGCCGCGTTGGCGGGGGTGTAGAGGTAGAAGTGACCGCCCGTGAACGTCTGGCGGCTGAAGCCGCCCGACGTCTCCAGCGACCACAGGTACATCCGCTCGTCGATGACGACCGGGTCGTCCACCGCGCCGAGCGCCAGGATGGGGACGCGGGTGCCGGACAGCGGCCGACGGTAGGTCTCCATCGCCTCCAGGTCGGCGCGGATCGCCCGGAGCGACGACTGGACCAGATCGGTACGGTCCACCAGCCCGGGAGACATCCCGCCCAGGTCCGTCACATGCTCCAACAGCTCGGCGTCCGTCCTGAGATGGGCGAACGGCGGTTCGCTGGGGAAGCACGGCGGCTGACGCGCGGAGACCGCCAGCAGGGTGGGAGGCAGGCCGCCCCGCTCCATCGCCCGGGTGAGCTCGTATCCGAGCACGCTGCCGAAGCTGTGCCCGACGACCGCGTACGGCAGGGGCTCCAGCTCCGCGAGGCCCCGGACGAGCGCGTCGACCAGCGGCTCGACGCGGGTCACCAGGGGCTCGTTGATACGCGTGCCCCGGCCGGGCAGTTGGGCGACGACGCACTCCACGTCCTCGGGCAGCACCTGCCACCAGGAGCGGAACGCGGACGGCCACCCGCCGGCGTGCGGGAGTGCCACGATCCGGAACCGGGCGCGGGGCCGTGGCCCCGGGCCGTGGCCGGCCACGGGGCGCGCGCCGCTCCCCACCGTCATCCACCAGCCGCTCATCCCGGGACTCCCGTCGCGGGCGCGAGCAGCGGGTGATGGCCCTCCAGGTGCGCGATCACCCGGTCCTGGTGACGCTGGAGGCGCTGGCCCGGCAGATGTTCGAGCGAGTGCAGGAACGGGTCTTGAGGGGCCGGCACACCGGCGACGGCACTGGCGGTGCCCAGCACCAGCATCGGCTGGTACCACGCCGAGTAGCCGCCCTCGTGGCCGAAGACGATCCGGCCCGCCGTCAGTTCGTCCGCGAGCCGGCACATCGTCGACGTCATCGTGTGGAAGGTGCGGCTGGTGCAGAGCATCCGGCCCATCGGGTCGTGACCGCTCGCGTCGACGCCCGCCGCCACCAGGATCAGATCGGGGCCGAAGGCACGGGCGGCCGGCTCCACGATCCGGTCCATCACCGCGAGATAGGCGCCGTGGCCCGACCCGGCGGGCAGCGGCACATTGAGGGTGCTGCCCGCCCCCGCGCCCGCGCCGGTCTCCATGACGAGACCGGACGCCGCCGGGAACAGCCCTTCCTGGTGCACGGAGATGTACAGCACGTCGGGGTCCTCGTAGAAGGTCCGCTGGATGCCGTTGCCGTGGTGCACGTCCCAGTCCAGGATCAGCACGCGGCGCGCGCCCGCGCGCTGTGCCACGCGGGCGGCCACCGCCAGGTTGTTGTAGAGGCACAGCGCCATCGCCCGGTCGGGCTCCGCATGGTGGCCGGGCGGCCTCACCAGGCAGTACGCCCGGTCGAAGCGGCCGTCCAGGACTGCCGTGACGGCCTGTGCGCAGGCCCCGACGGCGAGCCTCGCGGCCCGCGCGCTGTGGTAGTTGACGTACGCGTACACACCGGCGTCGCCCGCGCCGGCCGCCGATGCCGCCTCGACCCGCTCGATGTGCTCGGGGACATGCACAAGGAGCAGGTCGTCGTCGGAGGCCGGCGCCGGGGTGACACCGGTGAACCGGTCCATCACACCGGACGCCTTGACCAGCCCCTCGGCACGCCGGAGGTCCGGGTCGACCGCGAACTGGCGTAACGGCTCGACGCCCGGCCCCACCGGCACGTACCCCGATCCGGGACCGGGGTCGTGCCAGAAACAGATCTCGTGGCTGTACCACGCGAGTCGGGAGGTGTTCACCAGCCGGACAGACCTAGCGAGGCCCGGCTGATCCCGGCGACCTTCTCGATGTACTGGAGGTAGTACTCGCGCTCCTCGTCCGGTGTGCGCTTGGTGCGCAGCGTCGTCCCCAGGAGGCCGAGGACCTCCTCGGCCTCGGCGGGCGTGAGCCGCCGGTCACCGACCTCCTTCTCGAACGCGCGGATACGCGCGGTCGGTTCCAGCACGCCGGAGGCCCACTCGTCCTGGTCGGTGCCGTGGTTGCGGGTCGAGGCGATGGTCTTCAGGACCGCTCCGAAGAACGCCGAGGTGTCGATGTCGGTCATGGTCGTTGCCCCCTGGTTGCCATGCGGTGGTTGAGGCGTACGGTGTCCGTTCCTGGTGGAGCGCTCCGGTCCTGGTGGAGCGCGGCGTTCCCGTCGATCGCCGCGTTCCGGTGCCTCGCCGTGTTCCCTGTGCGTCGCCGCGTTCCCACGCGTTGCCGCGTCGGATCGGCGCTCAGCGGATCAGGCCGCAGGCGCGGCCGGCTTTCTCCAGCGTCACGACGGCCGCGTCCAGATCGGCCTCGGAGTGGCTGAGGTTGACGATGGTCCGCAGCCGGGGCAGCGTCCGAGGAACAGCCGGATAGACGATCGGCTGCACGAAGAGCCCGTCCTGCTGGCACAGCCGGGCCATCGCGCCCGCCTGCTCGGCACTGGCGCAGATGATGGGCACGACCGGTGTCTCACTGGCCAGCGTGTCGAAGCCCAGGGCCCGCAGCCCCTCTCGGTAGCGCGCCGACTTCGTCCGCAGGTCCCGGGTGAGGGACGGGGCGGCCTCCATCACCTCGATCGCCGCCTTCGCCGCCGCCACCTGGGCGGGAGTCACCGCCGCGGAGAACATCCAGCCCCGCGCGTTGTTCTTCAGCGCGAAGACCAGGTCGGCGGACCCGGCGACGTAACCACCCGCGCTCGGCACCGTCTTGGAGAGCGTGCCCATCTTGACGTCGACCCGCGCCGGATCGACGCCGAAGTGCTCGGTGATACCGCGCCCCGTGGCACCGAGGACGCCCAGACTGTGTGCCTCGTCGACCATCAGCGGGGCGTCGTACCGCGCGCACAGTTCCACGATGCCGGGCAGATCGGCCACGTCGCCGTCCATGCTGAAGACGGCGTCGGTGACCACCAGGCGGCCCGCGTCGCCCGCCTTGCGCAGGGCGCGTTCCAGGTCGGCGAGGTCGTTGTGGGCGTACGTGATGACCGACGCACCCGACAGCCGGTACCCGTCGAGGATGCTGGCGTGGTTGTAGACGTCGCCGATGACGACGTCGCCGGGGCCGACGAGAGCGCCGACCGTCGCCACGTTCGCCATGTAGCCGCTGGAGAAGACGATGGCGTCCTCGGTGCCGAGGAAGCGGGCGAGCGCCAGCTCCAGTTCCCGGTGCAGATGCAGAGTGCCCGCCAGCAGCCGTACGCCGTGCGCGCCGGTCCCGTGGCGCTCGACGGCGCGCAGGACCTGGTCCTCGATGTAGTCGTGCCCGATGAGTCCTAGGTAGCTGTACGAGGCGAAGTTGAGGAACCAGCGGCCGTCGAACTTGATCCGGGGGCCGGTGGCCTCCTCGATGACGGGCTCGTAGAAGTACTCGTCCTTGGCGACGATCAGACGGTCCTCCGTCGACAGCGCGTCGATGCGGCGGTCGAGGAACCTGCCGTGCGGGGCGTCGGCCAGCCTGCCCGGCAGGGTCCGGCGCGGTACGCGGCCGGAGGCGGGGGCAGGTGCCGGGGCCGGTGAAGGGGTTGGGGGCGGGGCCAGCGCTTGGGGCGGTGACACCTGCGGGACCGACGGGGCGGGCGCCGGGGCCCTGAAGCGGTCCCAGTCCGGTACGAAGGAGTCGGCGGTGCGCGGGGGTACGGCGGGCCTCTGGGGTACGGGGGCGGGGACGGGGGCCGGGGCGGGGACGGGGGCCGGGGCGGGGACGGGCATCGGGGCAAGTGCGGGCGCCGGGGCGGCAGTTGGTACGGCGGCGGGAGCCGTGCGCGGCAGCGATTCGAGGTGGGCCAGCAGCGCGCCGACGTTGGTGCGCTCGAAGAACACCATCGGGTCGATGTCGAGCCCGTCGGAGCTCAGCGCCGCCGCCAGCTCGACCGCCATCATCGAGTCGAGGCCCAGCTCCAGCAGATCGTCATCGGCGGACACGCCGCCGAGATGCAGGACCTCCGTGAGTGCGTGGGTGAGCGACGGCCACAGCCCGGATTCCGGTGTGACAGCAGTCATGGGTGCATCCTTCGCTTGAGCTGCGGCGGACAGGACGTAATGCGCGGGGGGTCGGTTCAGGGCCGTACGGAGCAGGTCGACGCCGTCGTCAGCGGTGAGGGCCGGGATGCCGTGCGCGGCGGCCTTCGGGGCGATGGACTCGCCCATCCCGACGGTCCACAGACCCCAGCCGAGGCTGAACCAGGCGCGGCCTTCTGCCCGTTGGCGGGCGGCGTAGCCCTCCAGATAAGCGTTGGCCGCGGCATAGGCACTCTGGCCGAGATTGGCCCGTACGGCGGCGACCGAGGAGAACAGGGCGACGAAACCCGGCTGTTCATGCCCGGACAGCAGATCGGTGAGCGCGTGTACGCCGCCGATCTTGGGCCCGACGACGGTGTCCACCTGCTCCGGTGTGAGGCTGCGCGCGAGTCCGTCGCGCAGCACGCCCGCGGCGTGAAACACCCCGTCGTACCGTGCCGCGTCGGCCAGTTGCTCGCGCAGCGAGCGGACGTCCGCCGCCACGACCGTCAGGTCGCAGCGGGTTCCAAGTCGGTCGAGGCGTTCCCGTACATCTCCCCCGTCCGGCACGGTGCGCCCGACCAGGGTCAGCTGGGCGCACCCCGCGTCCGCGAGGAACTCCGCGACACGCAGGCCGATCCCTCCCATCCCGCCGGTGATCAGGAAACGGCCGCCTTCGTATCGCACCGGGTCGGTGGTGCTCATGTGCTGCGGCTCTACGGAGGGCTCGTACCAGACGTCGTCGCGCCGGGCGAGTTCCGGCCGGTCCTGGCCGAGCGCAGCCCCGAGGACAGCGGCAGCGTTCTCAGGGGTCTCGGGGCTTACGGCGGGGCCAAGATCGACCAGGCGGACCCTGGTACGGGGATGTTCGACGCGCAGCGTGCGGCCGAGACCCCACAGGGCGGTCATGAACGGGTCGACGACATCCTCCGCCACCACCTGGTGTGCGCCGGAGGTGACAATCAGCAGGTCCGACATCGGCGGGCGCGCCGCGAGTCGGCGCACCAGCGCGAAGACCCCCTGCAGGGCCTCCGTCACCTCCGCCTCACCGCTCAGCCCGCGCGGTGCCACATACACAGCGTCCCGGAAAGCCTCGTCGGCCGACAGCGTGTCGAGGCCCCCGCAGGAGAGCTGGGCCGGCGTGAGGTGTACGCCGTGCCGGTCACCCGGTGGACGGAAGTCGTACGCGGACACGATCAGCACGGGGCCTTCGGGCGCGGCAGGATGTACGGGGGTGACGACGTCGGCCTTCCGCCAGACGACGGTCTCGATCAACGGGACTGCTGGCACGCCCTGTTCGGAGTCGGCGGGTGCCTCGGGCACCGTTGACGCTTTGGAGGCCGTTGGCGTTGGGGGCTTGGCGGCCTTGAGGGTGATGCGGTCCAGTTCCAGCAGGACCTCACCCTGCTGATTGCAGACCGTGGCCCGTCCCCGTACGGCACCACCCTTACCGCCGGCTTCGTCCGGCTCGTCCCGCTCGACCAGGGCGATCACTGTGCCGGAGATCCGGCGGCGGGCCACCAGCCGGCCGACGTACCAGGGCAGACACGCCCCGGCAGCACCCCCGTCGAGCATCCCGAGCGCCTGGAAGACGCTGTCGAGCAGTGCCGGCGGTACGAAGGGGGGAGCCGACGCCGCGTTCGCCTCATCCCCCGCCCGG
Organism: Streptomyces sp. NPDC058665; assembly: GCF_042714995.1. Classification (NCBI taxonomy): domain Bacteria; kingdom Bacillati; phylum Actinomycetota; class Actinomycetes; order Kitasatosporales; family Streptomycetaceae; genus Streptomyces; species Streptomyces sp. NPDC058665. The sequence goes on along the minus strand of NZ_JBHXRX010000004.1, from coordinate 180,231 downwards.
AGCATCAGCAGCATCCGGCCCGAGCCCCGGTGGGCCGACCGGATCACCTGGTACGCCGGCCCGTACGCGATCCCGCTCGCCTCACGCCAAGCCGCCACGTCCGACAGCGGCACCTGCTCCGTGCACCCGGCCCTCAGCGCGGCCACGTCGGCATAGCGAGGAGGCGGCAACGGGCTGCCGGTCACCCGGGCGGTGCTGTGCACGAGTCGTGAGCCGGGTTCGGCACCTACTGAACTGACCGCGCAGCCACCGTCATCGGCGGTCCGGACCTCCAACTCGGCCTCGCGACCCACCACCAGCAGCGGCACCCGGAAGGCGACCTGCTCCAGGGTCCACCGGCAGTCGGGGCGGCGGGCGTCGCAGGCGGATAGCATGGCGTCGATCTGCGCGGCGGCGGGTAACACCGGGATGCCGCCGATCCGGTGGTGGGAGACCAGCGGATCGGCAGCGCTGAGAACCGACCTGAGCCCGCTCATGTGCGCAGGTCGAATCTCTCGGTGGCCTGCGCCAGACCGTTCACCTGGATGTCGACGGTGTGCTCGCCCGCGTAGTACCGACGGGTCTGCACCTCCTTGATCGCGTGGGTCTTCTCCAGGGACCGCCGCTCTCCGGGGCCGAGTTCGAGGGTCGTCAGCTTGAAGACCTTCGGGATGCTGCGCCCGTTCTTGCGCACGTGGTGGACCACGTAGTCGATCGCGATGTTGTGCGCGCGGTCGTGGGTGTTCTCGATGTCGAAGCTGATGACGAGGGTGTCCCCGATGGTCACGGACCGCGGGGTGATGCTCAGCCGGGGTACACGGACGTGCTCGCCGCCCGTGGCCCCCAGAATGGCCAGGGCCTGCTGATCACCCTTCTTCACCAGGGTGCGCAGTCCGTGCCTGACGATCCAGTTGGTCTCGGGAGTGGGGCTCTCCTCCAGCCAGCGCAGCGCGGTGGCGAGAGCGAGATCGGGGGCGTCCTTGGAGATGTCGTTGAGGTTGTTGGCGACGGACTTGCGCACGTATTCCGAGGGGTCGCTGCGCAGTGGTTCGAGGATCTCCAGGACCGGCCGGGGATCCTTGACGAACACGGTCAGGGTCCGGGCCCAGGGCAGGCGGGAGCGGACTCCTTCGGTCGCCAGGCGCCGCACGTTGTGGCTAGGGCTCCGCGCCCACAGGGCGACGCGCTCCATCGTCGGCGCGTAATGCTGTTCGAGGTAGGGCCGGATCGCGTACTCGCCCGTGTGCCGCCTGGTGATCTCCTCGATCGCGTCCAGCGACAGGTCGGGGTGGTCGAGACCGTACTCCTCGACGAAGCGTGCGACCGGCATCAGGAACCAGCTTGAGTTGAACATGCCCTCCCCTTCGGCGAGTTCGTCGCCGAGGATGGTGAGGAGGATCGGTACGGCGAGGGGGTAGTCGGCGGGCAGGCGAGTGCGCAGGCCCTCGGCCATGACGAGGACACGGTCCTTCAGTTCTCTGTCGGGGATGCGCGACTCGACCTCGGCCGCGTATCCCTCCACGTCGAACTCGGGGTGGACGGCCCGGATCCTGTCGCCGATCAGGCGTGCCGCGTCGCCGTTGAAGTGTCGCTTGAGTCCGTATTCGCTAGCCATGGTTCAGGTGCCTTTTCGTCTCGTGCTTCATCTGGTCGTTCGGTGTGGTCTCGTGCGGTCCTGAGGAGATCCAGAACCGCTGTCGGTTGAAGGGGTAGGTGGGGATGGTGGCGGTCCGCCGGCCGTTGCCCTGGTGCAGTCCGGCCCAGTCGAGGTCGGCGGAGGTCCGGTTGACATACGCGGCGACCGCCGCGTGGAGTTGAGCCTGATCGATGCGGTCCCGGCGCAGGGTGCTGAGCCAGACCGGCTGTGTCTCGCCCCACGACGCGCGGGCGAGCGAGGTCAGTTGGGGATGGGAACCGATCTCCCACACCGATCTCGCGCCGAACTCGCCGAGGGCGGAAACGGCTTGGGCGAAGCGCACGGGCTCACGGATCGCGCGGCCCCAGTAGTCCGGGGCGGATGCCGTCTCGGCGTTGTGCCAACCGCCGGTGACCGTCGACGCGAACCCGATCGCCGGGGCGGAAAGTGTCCTGCCTGCCACTGCCTCGGCGAACGGGGCAACCGCACCTTCCATCGCGGCCGAATGGAACGCATGACTCACCGTCAACTTCTGCGTGCGCAGGCCGGAGTCCTGACAGAACCGCTCCACCGCGCCAGCCGGGCCCGTGATCGTCACCGATCGACGCGCGTTGAACGCCGCGATCTCCACCCCCGGATGATCAGCAACAGCAGCCAGAACAGCCTCGGCATCCGCATGGACCACCGCCATCGCACCCTCACCCGGCTGCGACTCCATCAACCGCCCCCGCAACGCCGTCAGTTCAAGGAGATCGGCCAGATCCAGCACACCCGCCGCCCACGCCGCCGTCAGCTCACCCAGACTATGACCCACCACCACATCCGGACACACCCCCACCGACTCCAACCACCGCACCAACCCCACCTGCACACTCACAATCGCCGGCTGCGCATACCGAGTCCGATCCAACCGACCCCCCACCCCACCGAACAACAACTCACCCAACGGCACATCCACATGCCCCACCAACAACCCCGCACACTCATCCAACGCAGCCCGGAACACCGGCTCCACCCCATACAAACCCCGACCCATACCCACATACTGCGAACCCTGCCCCGTAAACATGAAGGCGGTCGGCGCGGGAGTACCGCCCCGTCGGGACCCGGAGACCTGGCCTGCGGCAACATCCCTCAAACCGGCCGCCAGTTCACGGGCGTCGCTGCCATGCACGACGGCACGGAGGCGGTGGGCGGCGCGCCCGGTGTTGGCCGTGAACGCGAAGTCCCCGAGCTTGTCGTCGGAGGTGTGGGCCAGAGTTTCGGCGTAGGTGTCGGCGAGGGCTCGCAATGCCGTCTCGTCGGCGGCACTGACCCGAACAACGTGCGAGTCCTGAACAGGCTTCTCCCGCACCGGCAGCAAGGGTGCCTCTTCCACGATGACATGGGCGTTCACCCCGCCCATACCGAACGCGCTCACCGCCGCACGACGAGGCTCCTCACCGCGGGGCCAGGCCACCGCACGATCAGCCAGATAGAACGGCGACTCCTCGAAACGGATGTGGTCGTTCGGCCGCACCACATGCAGCGACGGCGGGACCGACTCATGTTCCATCGCCAACAGCACCTTCACCAAACCGGCCAACCCAGCCGCCGGCTCCAAATGACCCACATTCCCCTTCAACGAACCAAGCGCACAAAACTGCGACCGCCCCGTCACCCCACGCCACGCACGCGACAACCCCTCCACCTCAATCGGATCACCCAAACCCGTCCCCGTCCCATGCGCCTCCACCAAACCAATCGACTCCACCGACACCCCCGCATCCCCCAACGCGGCCGAAATGACAGCGGCTTGGGCGCGCGGGCTGGGTGCGGAGTAGCGGGTGGTGCGGCCACCGTGGTTGACAGCGGCTCCCTTGATGACGCCCCGGATCCGGTCGCCGTCCCGTACGGCGTCGTCGTACCGCCGCAACACCACTGCCACGGCTCCCTCTCCCGGGACGAAGCCGTCCGCCGTACTGTCGAACGCGCGGCTGCGATGCCGGGGCGACAGGGCCATCAGGTCCCCCATCGACCGGAAGTACTCCGGGCTGATGCCGGCGTGCACGGCACCGATGACCGCCGTGTCGATGTCGCCGGTACGCAGGTGCTGAAGGGCCGAGTGAATGGCGACCAGGGACGACGAGCAGAGTGTGTTGACCAGTCCGCTCGGGCCGTGCCAGTCCATCAGGTACGACAGCCGGTTGGCGATCATCGCCTCAAGTCCGAGGCCACGCCCGTCGGGTACGCCGTGACGTACCCGCTCCTCGTGGTAGTGGTCGTGGCTGTACGCGATCCACAGACCGGTGTGGTGACCGTCGGCGCGTCCGCCGATCCGGCCACCGTCCTCCAGGGCTTCCCAGATCGTCTCGTACACGATCCTCGCCTGCGGATCGATCAGGGGAGCTTCGCGGGGCGAGATCCGGAAGGGGGCCGGGTCGAACCCGTCCACGCTGTCCAGGAACGAGGCGTACGGAACCGGCCCTGCCTCCTTGTCCCAACGCCCATCGGGCAGCGCGCGGACCGTGTCCCGGCCTTCGGCGAGCAGCTCGGCGAAGGCGCTGAGGTTGCCCGCGGTGGGCAGCCTGACCGCGGCCCCCACGACCGCGATGTCGCGCGGTCGTGACGCCGGAGCGGCCGAGGGGGGCTCGGCCGGGAGCTCGGGTTCTGGTCTTCGTGGCGTGACGGTTGTTCGCGCCACCGGTGCGGGCGCTTCCGCCTCAGCCGGGGCCGCCGGGACCGGCTGGGCCGGCTGGTTGTCGACGAGCTCCGGTGCCTCGTCCGCGAGGAAGTCGGCGAACTGCCGGGGGGTCGGATACTCGAAGAAGACCGTCGGGTAGAGGGACAGACCGTGTTCCTGGGAGATGCGCTCGCTCAGCGCCACCAGGCCCACCGAGTCGAACCCGGCGGACAGGAACTCCGTATCGCTGTGCTCCTCGGGGGTTCCGGTCAGCGACAGGAACCAGTTCAGGGCCCGTGCGGACCGAGGGGCGGCGGGGGCCGTCGGAGCCGCGGGGGCTGTCTGGGCCGCCGGACGAGGTGGCGTCGGCGAGAGCACAGTCGGCTCCGACGCCGACGCCGTGACAGGCTCGGGCACCGCAACCGGCCCCACCGGCACCACCGGCGCAGGCGTCTCCCCCGCACTGAACGCCTGTACGGGCACCCGCTTGGACGCCATGTCGCCGAAGACCAGCAGCGGCGTCCCCGCCTCGTCGGTCACCGTCTGGGTGACCCGGCAGGCTTCGTCGTTCCAGAAGGCGATCTCCGTCCGTACGTAAGCGGCGTCGTCCAGCGGTCCGAGGACGTCCAGCCGGCCCACCGAGAGCGGGATGAACGCCGACGCGTCCGCCGCACCGAACACCGGGTTGGCCGGGTCGATCGCCGCGACCGTCACACTGTCCAGGAGCCCGGGGAACAGCCGCACGCCGGGCGCGTTCAACTCCCTTTGCCGGGCGCCTTCGACACGGGCGAGGGTGCCGCCGTCCGGCAGGCTCGCCACCCAGGAGATGTTCCGGTAGTAGCGGCCGTGGTGGTACCCGATCCGCCGCAGCCACCGGTAGAGACCCGAGCCCGCGTGCACGGCGGAGCCGGCGCAGTCGGTAAGCAGGGCGGCCAGGGGAACGGGAGGCGCCGGCTCGGCCGGGCGATCGGTGACGAGCCGGCCGGTGACGAAGGGTTCCCCGCTCTCGGGGTCCTCCACCCTGAACCGGTTCTCCGCGTCCACCCGGCCGATGACCCGGTGGGCACCGCGCGGGATGAGCGGTCGGTGGAAGAGGATGTCCCGGGCCCCGTGGAAGAGTTCGCCGCGCAGCGCGGTGCCTTCTCGCAGGAAGTCGAACCACGCCACGCCTGGGAGCATGAGCGTGCGGTACACCGCGTGCTGCGCGATGGGTGACTCGGCCGGACCGAACACCCGGGAGAACGTGTACCCGGCCGTCCCCTCGTCCGACACGAGCTCCGCGGGTGATCCTGGCTCGGCCGAGCGCTGGGGCTCGCCCAAGTTCAGGGCGGGGCCGCGCAGTTGGGCGGACGGAAGCAGGCGTTTTGTCCACGCCGCGCCCGTTGCCTGCTGGAACACCGCCCAGTCGATCTCCTGGCCGTCCCCGTAGACCTCGGCGGCAATCGCGGCGAGCACCCTCGCGACCTCGCGCTCGTCATGGGCTTCGGCCAGCCGTGCGCCGACGTCGTGGCCGTCCGCATCGGCCTGTTCCCGCCCGTCGCGCGCGAGTTCGTTGTCGCTCCGCAGCACTTCGGCCAGCGCCCGCTCCAGCGGGACCCGTCCTCGTACGAAGTCCCCGACCGCCTGCCAGCCCGGCGGCAGTTCGACCGCGCCCTCGGGCAGTCCCAGATCGCGCAGCACGATCGCGAGGGCGACCCCGGAGGCGATCCGCAGCAACTCACCCGAGAACGTGGACAGTTGGGTGCCCGTGGCCGCTTCGAAAAGGCCGACGACCTCATGAACGGCCGGTGCGGAGCGGTCGAGGGCGGTCAGCCAGGCGGGCGGGGCGGCGTGTGCCTCGGGACGTACGGAGACGGTTACGCGTGGACCGTCGACGGTACTGGTCCGGGATGCCCCGGCCCGCAGGAGCCATGTGCGCAGAGCGGTGGCCAGTTGGCCCGCGTCCGCCCCGACGACGGCCAGCCGCTCGGCACGGTGCGGCCGGGCCAGGCGTGCCGTGGCGCATACGTCGCCGAGCTCGCCTGGCCCGTCCGCCAGGGTCGGCAGGAACTCCAGCCACTGGGCGACCAGTTCGCGCAGCGCGTACGGGCTGTCGGCGGACAGCGGCAGCACATGGACCGGCAACGCCTGCCCGCTGGGCCGCGCCGACCCGGCGTCGCCGGGAGCTGCCTCGGCCACCACATGGGCGTTGGTGCCACCGAAGCCGAACCCGCTCACCGCGGCTCGGCGCACCGGGGCATTCGGCCAGGGGAGCCGGGTGGCGGGCAGGTGGAAGGGGCTGTCCGCGAGGTTGAGGCGTGGGTTGGGCGACTCCACCGCCACGGCCGGGACGGTTCCCTCGCGCAACGCGACTATGATCTTGGCGAGTCCGGCGAGGCCCGACGCCGAGTGCAGATGGCCGATCCGGCGCTTGACCGAACCGAGCGCGACGGAGTTCCGGGCGACGCCGTGCCTGGCGAACACCTCGGTGAGCGCCCGCACTTCGATCGGGTCGCCGATGGCGGTGCCGGTGCCGTGGGCCTCGACGTACTGGACGGTCGCCGGGTCGATGGTGTCGTACACCGTGCCCAGCAGGTCGATCTGGGCTTCCAGGTTCGGTGTGGTGACACCCATGGTGCGGCCGTCGTTGTTGACCGCGACCCCGCTGATGGCTCCGAGGATCACGTCGCCGTCTGCCAGCGCCGACCGCATCGGCTTCAGAACGAGAGCGGCGGCTCCTTCCCCGGGCACATAGCCGTTGGCCCTGCTGTCAAAGGTCTGGCAGAGCCCGTCCGGGGAGAGAGCGCCGGTGCGGGAGAGGAGTACGAACGTCAGCGGGTCGATCAACAGGTCGACCGCGCCGACCAGGGCGAGCTCGGAGGTCCCGGCCGCGAGGCTCTGGCAGGCGAGCCAGACCGCCGACAGCGAGGACGAGCAGGCGGTGTCCACGACCAGGCTCGGGCCGGCCAGGTCGAAGCGGTCGGACAGCCAGGCCGCCATGAAGTTCTGCGACCGCCCCCACAGGGCGGCCGGGCCGGGAATACCGACGGGGCCGGCCGGACCGGGCGGCACCGCACCCCGGCCCTGGTCGAAGCCGTACGCGTTCATGCGTGCGGCGATGAACACGGCGGCGTCGAGCCGTCGGCGCACCCCCAAATACCCGGAGTCCTCCAAGGCCCGCGCGCCGACCTCCAGCATCACCCGCTGCTGGGGGTCGAGGAGCACGGCGTCATCGGCGGTCATGCCGAACGCCTCGTGGTCGAAGGAGAACGGGTCGACCAGGAACCCGCCGCGGTGGTGCGTGCCCTGGTGGGGCCCGTCGCCCAGATACAGCTCACGGGCCCACCGGCTCGGCGGGACCTCACCGACCTCGATCCCGTCGCCGCCCAGGAAGGCCGTCAGGTCGACGACATCCTCTGCGCCCGGGAGCCGTACCGCGAGGCCGATCACGGCGATGCGGGTGTCGTGCTCGCTCACAGCGGTCCTTTCGTTCGGCTCTCGGGTCATGACAGTTCCCGCCCCCGCTGTCCGTCGTGGACGAGCAGAGGACGCAGCAAGGCGCTCAGCGCGGAAGTGGGCGCGGACTCGATGTCGGGGTTGGGGGTGGGGGCCGGCGGACGGTGGGAGGTCGGCGCCTCGTGGGCGGCGAGGTCCGCCGCGATCTCGTCGGCGGTACGTGCCCGCATCAGCAGCGATGGATCGACGGTCAGATCGCTGCGCTGTTCAAGGACCGTGGTCAGTTCGGCGATGACGAGGGAGTCCAGCCCGAGCGTCTGGAGGGGACGGTCTCCCGGATCCTCCCCCAGCACTTGGACGAAGGCGTCGCGGACCCGTGCGCGCATCCCCGCGACGTCCCGCCCGGTGGGCGCCACCGACGCCACGGTCTCGGCGGGCGGGGCGAGTTCGACGACCTCCGGCGGGGCGGCGGGAGCGCTTCCCGGGAAGATCACGGCGCCGCCCGACCGCAGGTGGCCGAAGAAGGCGTCCAGCGCCTGCTCGGCGCTGACCGAGTGCGTGGCGGAGAACGACGCGTCCGCCTTCATGCCGGTACCCGTCCAGTTGGGCCACGCGTGTGCGGTGACCGTGGTGACGGCGTCGTTCTCCCGTTCGGCGAGGGCCAGTTGGTAGGCGTTGGCGAGACTGTAGTCGACCAGGCCCCGGCCGGCCGTCGCCTGCGTGCCGGCGATCGACGACACCAGAACGGTGAAGTCGGCGCCCTGTTCCTTCGCCAGCCGTACGACGTTGAGCGATCCTGGGACCTTGGGGGCGAGGACCTTCTCGGCGTCACCCCAGGTCCGGCGGTGCATCGCCCCGAAGGGGTTGACGCCGCCGGACGAGTGCACGATGCCGGTCAGCCGACCCCAGCGCCGGCCGAACTGCCCGGCCACGGCCGCGAGCGCGGCAGGGTCGGACACGTCGCAGGCCAGGTACTCGACCTCGGCGCGCCTCGCCAACTCCCGTAGGGGCGCGGAGCTTTGGGCATCGACGACCGAACGGCCGATGATGCCGATCCGGCTGGCTCCCCGGTCGATCAGCCGCTCGGTCAGACGCAGCCCCACGGCGCCCAGTCCTCCGGTGACCAGGTAGTACCCGGAGGCCGGAAGGGTGTACGGCGGGCCGGCCGGCGCGGGCACCGGCTCCGGGGTGTATCTGATGCCTCGCCGGTAGGCGGCGACCACCGTACCGGCGTCGGCCCCGGCAGCCGGGCCTGCGCTCAGGGCGGCGTACTCGGCCGCCAGGCGGACGGCGTGCACCTCGGCCGGGTCTGCCGGGTCCAGGTGGACAACGGCGGTGGGTTTACGGTTCTCGGCCCCGGCGGCCCGTACTGCCATGGCCATGGCGGCCCGCTCCGGGGACAGGCCCGCGCGCTCGTCGGGATGTACGGCCACACCGTGGAACCCGGCCCAGAGCAGTCTCCCGTGCGCGGGCAGGGCCCTCATCAGGCCGCTCAACTCGGTCCAGAAGCCGCTCAGTTCGACGGCCCCGCCGCCCTGGTTCGGTCCGCCGCGCGGAGCGTCGACCACGATGGTCGCCTCCGCCTGTTGACCGGGCTCGACCACGGTCACGCTCAGGTCCCGGAGGGCCGTCGTCAGCGCACGGCCGATCTCTGGGTCGGCGGCGACCAGACGTACGGTGGCCGGCCCGGCCACGGGAGCGGGCGCCAGTTCTCGGGCGCGCCACTCCGAACGTACCGCCTCGGCGCCCGCGCCTGCCGGGGGCGGCACGACAGCGGGGTCCATGGTGCGCCAGTAGGACCCCCGGGCGAACGGATAGGTGGGGAGGTCCGTGACGCGGGCGCCTTCGGCGGAGAGCGAGGCCCAGTCGATGTGCGCGTACCCCGCTCTCACCAACTCCACGACGTCGGCGGGGCGAAGCTCCCCGTCGGTCGGACCCGTCAGGTCGATGTCGACGCGAGCCACCGGTACGTCGCCGGCGGCGACGGAGCGCAGGACGGCGGCGACATCGGCGGAGTTACGCCCGTGCACCGCGGTCTGGAACTCCATCGGGGAGCGGCCGGTGTTGGCGGTGTGGCAGAGGTCGGCGGTCTCCCGGTCGTCGCGTGCGGCGTCGAACCGTTCCGCGTAGGCGCCGGCGAGGGCTCGTAGCGCGGTCTCGTCAGCGGCGCTCACCCGAACAATGTGCGAGTCCTGCGGCGATGTCTTTCGTACCGGCAGCAGGGGAGCTTCTTCCACGATGACATGGGCGTTGACCCCGCCCATACCGAACGCGCTCACCGCCGCCCGACGAGGCTCCTCACCGCGGGGCCAGGCCACCGCACGATCAGCCAGATAGAACGGCGACTCCTCGAAACGGATGTGGTCGTTCGGCCGCACCACATGCAGCGACGGCGGGACCGACTCATGTTCCATCGCCAACAGCACCTTCACCAAACCGGCCAACCCAGCCGCCGGCTCCAAATGACCCACATTCCCCTTCAACGAACCAAGCGCACAAAACTGCGACCGCCCCGTCACCCCACGCCACGCACGCGACAACCCCTCCACCTCAATCGGATCACCCAAACCCGTCCCCGTCCCATGCGCCTCCACCAAACCAATCGACTCCACCGACACCCCCGCATCCCCCAACGCCGCAACCACAACCTCCTGCTGCGCCCCACTACTCGGCACCGTCAACCCACTCGTACGACCCCCATGATTCACCGCACTCCCCCGCACCACACCCCGCACCCGATCCCCATCACGCAACGCCGCACCCAACGACTTCACCACCACCGTCACCACACCCTCCCCCGGCACAAACCCATCCGCCCCCGCATCAAACGGCCGGGACGCTCCCGACGGGGAGAGCGCGCGCAGGTTCTTCATCGCGACGTAGTGCAGCGGGGACAGGGCGACTCGAACACCGGCGACGATGGCCTGTTCGCACTCGCCGTCACGGATACTCCGCACCGCCGTGTGCAAAGCCACCAACGACGACGAACACAACGTGTCGATCGTCATGCTCGGCCCACGCAGATCCAGGAAGAAGCTCACCCTGTTCGCGAGAAACGCGTTGTGGTTGCCCAGGCCGCTCGGCGCGTCCAGTTCGGGCGAGAGGTTGTAGTCCTTGTAGTGCTGGTAACTGGCGCCCACGAACACACCGGTGGACGGCGACAGTTGGCGCGGCGGAAGGCCGGCGGACTCCAGCGCCTCCCAGGTCGTGCGGAGCAGCCAGCGGGCCTGGGGGTCGAGCGCTTCGGCCTGCTTGGGGAAGAAGTCGAAGAACCGTGCGTCGAACTCCTCGACGTTGTCGAGGAATCCGCCGACATCGGGCTCTTGCTGGTCGGCGTACCGGCCCCAGCGGTGGGCCGGAGCCGGCCGGATCTCCTCGCCGGAGTGGGCGAGCAGCGACCAGAACCGTTCCGGGTCGGGGGCGCCGGGGAGCGCCAGGGCCAGCCCGATGACGGCGATGTCCTGGTCCTGGTCGTGCGCGGTGTCGCGTACAGCAGGCCGCTCGTCCGCCGTGGAGGTGACGAACACACCGTCACCCGCCAGTTCGGCGACATGCGCGGCGAGAGTACGGGTGTCCGCGGCGTCCAGTACGTCCGTCGGGCTCAGCTTCACTCCGTACGCCGCCTCGACGTCGGCCGCTATGGCGGTCGCCAGCATGGAGTCGAGGCCCACGGTGGACAGTGAGGTGGTCGCCGTGACACCGGGGTCGTGGAGGACGTTCCTTACCACCGCGAGGATCGCCGCCTCCGCCACGGCTGCCCCCGGCGCCCGGCGGGCGGGAGTGGACGGTGAGGTGCCGTTCGCGGTTTTCCCGGTGTGCGCGGCGTTCCCCGCCACGGTGCGGTACTCGATGTCGTCGAGCCGGACCAGCACCCGGCCGTCGGCCGCGAGCAGCGACGCGTCGCCGCGTCGCGTGCCGTCGCCGTCGGGCTCGGCGCCTTCGAGCAGTACGAAGGCCGTCCGTGCCGCGTCCCCCCAGCGCACGGCCCGGCCGATGGAGACCGGCAGATAGGTGGCCGACGGCGCGGCGGGATCCGCCAACGTGAGTACGGCCATGGTCTGGAGGGCGGCGTCGAGAGCCACCGCCTCCGCCTCCAGAGTGCTGCCGGACGGAACGTCGATCCGCGCGAGGACCCTGCCGGGCCCGTAGTGGATCTCGGCAACGGACCGCAAGCGCCCGGTCAGTTCCATACCCTTGGCCGCGAACCAGGCGTAGAGGCCTGCCGGTTCCAGCGTGCGGTCGAGGTCGGTCCGCAGAGTGTCGAGGTCCACGGCGGCGGGCGGTGAGGCCGGGTCTTCGGCGGTGGTGGTGAGCCGGGCGATGACCCGGTCGGCGTGCCGGAAGGTGGCCGGTCCGGTACGGGTGGGGTCGTCCAGGTCGCTGGTGAGGGGGTGGTCCCCGGTCCCCCGACCGGTGAAGGTGATCTGCCTCAGTGCGCGGCTCGTCCGCAGACCGAGGGCCACGGGCAGCGCTCCGGGTACGGTCTCCTCGCCCAGAACGCGGTGGGCACGGGAGAGTCGACGTACGACTTCGGCCGTGTCAGGTATTTCCTCTGCCGCGTCCGGTGCGTCGGGTCGTGAGCCGAACGGATAGGGCGGGAGGGCCGGGCGGCTGGACTCCGGCGGGCCGGGGTACACCGTGGTCCAGTCGACGGTGGAGCCGCCCACGTACCGGAAGGCCGCCCCGCTGAGCACGGTCGACGCGCTGTCCAGCACCGCTCCGCCGCGCAGGACAGCGCCGGGTGCCCGGTCCGCGAGGCGCAGCGCCTCGCCCAGTCCGGCGCTCAACTCGTCGGCCGTGGCTCCCAGGACGGCGACCCGGCATGCCTGGTGGTCGCGTCCGACGGCGCTGGAACGGCACAGGGCGCTCAGGGGCGCCGCGTTCTCCTGTCGCAGCAGCGGCCGGACGTCGGCCATGCGCCGGGCCAGGGCGTCCGGGGTGTGTGCCGACAGGACCAGCAGGTGCTCGTCCGGTACGGCCCCGGCCGTACGGGCCTCCCCCCCGTACTCCTCGGCGTACTCCTCCACGACGATGTGCGCGTTCGTCCCTCCCATGCCGAACGAGCTCACTCCCGCCCGGCGCGGCCCGTCCGAGGTCCACGGCTGTGGTTCGACGGGGATCACGAACGGCCCGGCGGACAGGTCCAGATGGCTGCTTGGAGTCTCGAAACCGGCGACGGGCGGGATCTCCCCATGCCTCAGACACAGCAGAACCTTCACCAGGCCCGCGAGTCCGGCCGCGGGCTCCAGGTGCCCGATGTTCCCCTTCACCGTCCCGATGTGGCAGGGCCCGCCACGGTCCGCGTCGCCGCCGAACACCTCGGTCAGCGCGGCGATCTCGATCGGGTCGCCGAGCCGGGTCGCCGTACCGTGCGTCTCGATCAGGGAGACGTCCGCCGGGGCAAGTCCGGCGTCGTCAAGTGCCGCCCGTACGACCGCCGCCTGGGCCTCGCTGCGGGGCACCGGAAGTGCGCTGCCGCGACCTCCATGATTGACGGCCGTACCGCGGATGACGCCCCAGATCCCGTCGCCGTCCCGTTCGGCGTCGGCGAGCGGCTTGAGCATCACGGCCAACGTGCCTTCGCCCGGCAGAAATCCGTCGGCCCGCTCGTCGAAGGGTCGCGGCCGGGTGTCGGACAGGGCACCGAGCTGGCTGAGGCTGCGGTAGTACCACGGAGTCAGACCGACCTGACAGGCCGCCACGATCGCGGCGCCGCACTGTCCCGCACGCAGGGCGGCGACCGCCTGCTGGATGGCGACGAGGGACGACGAGCACAGGGTGTCGACGGTCTGCGAAGGGCCGGTCAGGTCAAGGACGTACGAGATCCGGTTGGCCAGTACCGCGTTCATCGAGCCGAGCGCGGTGTGCGGTCCGACGGTCTCCAGCCCCTGCGCGTCGCGGTGATGGGTGTAGGTGGCGCCGACGAAGACGCCGATGTCGCGGCGGCCGGCGAGACCGCTGTCGTCCCGCACCGTCCACGCGTGCTCCAGGAGCAGCTTCTGCTGTACGTCCATCTCCTCGGCCTCGCGTACGGAGATGCCGAAGAAGGCCGGGTCGAAGCGGTCGATACCGGTGACGAAGGCGCCGGTCCGGCAGTAGGTGCCTGTCATTCGCGGGCCGCGTGGCTCGAAGTGGGCGTCGATGTCCCAGCGTTCGGCCGGCACCTCGGTGAACGCGTGGCCGCCCGCGCGAAGCAGCGGCCACAGCTCCGCCACACCGCCGACCGTGCCCGGGAGATCTCCGGACACGGCGACGATCGCGACGTCCGCGTCGCGAGGGCGCGGGTGGTTCGGGGAGGCAGCTGAGAGGGACCCGGCGGTCTCACCGGTCTCTACGGTCTCGGGCTCGACGGCCTCGCGGGGCTCCCGCGCCGCGACCGCGACGGCCGCTCCGGCGCCGTAACGGCCGGTCAACGCCTCGACGAGTTCGGCGAACTCCCCGTACTCAAGGAAGAGCGTGGCCGGAAGGTGAATGCCCCATCTGCTGGACAGTTCCTCCGACAGCTCGACGCTCATGATCGAGCTCATGCCGTAGTCCGACAGCGGGGTGTCGCGGTCGAATGACGTGACGCCCAGCCGCTCGGCGAGGAACCGCTCCAGCGCTCCCCCGACACGCTCCCCGTCGTCCGCACCGGTCGAACCAACAGCGTCTTGTACGCCCGCCGTTGCGGGCGGCGGGCCGTCTTCGGGCTCGACCACCACATCGCCGGCGTCCGGGTGGGCGACGACCACCTGGCGGGGGTCTTCTTCCGCCCCGAGGAGGGCGATCAAGGCGTCCAGGCCCTCCGCGGTGTCCAACGGCCGGACTCCGCGCCGCCGCAGCTGCTCCGCGACGGCGGTACCCATGCCGACCTCGCCCCACAGGCCCCAGGCGACGCTCAGCCACGGTGAGCCGTGCGCCTGAGCGAAGGCGTCGAGGTAGGCGTTGGCCGCGGCGTACCCGCCCTGCCCGAGGTTGCCGAACGTGCCGGAGACCGACGCGAACAGCACGGCGAAGTCCAGGTCCTGCCCGGCCACCGCACTGGCCAACTCTCTGACGCCGTCGGCCTTCGGCCGCATCACCGCCGCGATGTCCCCGGCGGTGGCGCTGCGGATCAGCCCGTCCTTGAGCGTCCCGGCCGCATGGACCACACCGTGCAACTCGCCGTACTCCGCGCGAAAGCGTTCCACCACTGCCGCCAGTGCGCCGGGGGTCGTCACGTCCGCGCTGTAGGACGCCACCTCGCACCCGTGCGCGCCGATCGCGGACGTCCGGTCGTGGTCGGCTCCGGCCCCTCCTGAACGGCTGACCAGTGCGACGGCTCCGGCGCCCTCCCGTGCGAAGCGGTCGGCGACCTCCAGGCCCAGCCCGCCGTGCCCGCCGAGGACGAGGTAGCGGCCTCCCCGCCTGATCGGCCCGTCGCCGCCGTGGGGCGCGGCGTACGCCGAGCGGTCACGCACCCGGACGGGTACGTGGCGAACGCCCTGCCGGTAGCCGACTTCTGTAGGGCCGCCGACGGCGCCGAGCTCCGCCAGAACCGCGCGGAGCGCGTCGTCGGAGCGCTGGTCGATGTCGATGAGGCGCGGGCGGAAACCCGGGTACTCGATGGCGGCGGTACGGACGAAGCCCCACAGGGCGGCGCGCGCGGGCACCGGCCGGTCGCCGTTCGCGACCCGTTGCCCGTCCCTGGTCACCGTGAGGAAGCGGGACTTGCGCTGCCGCTCGCCAAGGGTCCGCAGGGCGGCGAGGCAGCCGTACAGGCCGAGACGGAGCTCCGCCTCATCGCCCGCAGCGCCGTCGGGCACCTCGGGCACGTCGCCGGCGTTCCACAGGTGGACCACCCCCGCGACCGGGTCTCCGACCTCCGCCCAGAGCCGCCGGAACGCCTCTTCGTCCGGCCGCGCGAGCATCCGCCGATCGCGGTCGTGCGCCTGGGCCCGCGCCTCTGCCTCCGCCCCGGACGGTCCGACGCCTACCTCCACCACCCGGGCTCCACCGGCCCGCAGTTGCCGGGCGGCGCGCTCACCCAGGCTGCCCGTGCCTCCGTTGTGCAGCACCACCCAGGTTCCGGCCGGCGGGTCCTGCCGCTCGTCGGTCGCAGGCGCGGGCCGCCAGTCGATCCGGGTGATGGGCAGCGCCTCCGCCTGCGGTACGTCTGCCCTCGGCGGGGCCGGGGCGACCGCCGGTCGCGACACGGCTGCCGTACGGCGCATCCGTAGCCCCTCGAACTCCACCACAACTTCGCCCGATTGCCCGAGCAGCTGGGCGTCAGCGGTCGCGTACGCGCCGTCGACTCCGGTCCGGCGCACCAGGACGGTCACACCCGCCGACAGGACCGAGAGATCGGCGAGTACGGCGATCCGGGCGACGCCGATCGGCAGCATCGGATACGGGCCGGTCTCTGCCGTGAGGTCCTGGAGCGCGCAGCTGACGACCTGGAACACACCGTCCACCAGCAGCGGATGGGCGTACCAGGGCACGGGCTCGGCGTCGGACCGCAGGGTGGCGCCGGCCATGCCGCCGTCGCCGACGGTGAGTTGGCGGACGGTACGGAAGTCGGGGCCGTACAGCAGCCCTTCACGCGCCCAGCTTTCGTACAGCCGCTCCGGGGTTAACGTCCGCCCGCCCGTCATCTGCCCGCCGATACGGGCGGGTTGGGCCGGGACGGCGTCCGGGAGCAGTCGGCCGGTACCGGTGGACAGCGGCTTGCGGTCGCCGGCCACCACCGTGCTCAGCTCGAAGCGGGTGCGCGGGCCGAAGGACACATCGAGCCGGACAGGAGCCGCCGCGTCGTCGGCGATGGTCAGGGGGCGCAGGAAGGTGACGTCGGTGAGCTCCAGTGGGGTGAATGGCCGCCGCCTGGCGACCCCCACCATCGCCATCTCCAACTGCACCGCCGCCGGCAACAGCCCGGTGCCCGCGGAGCGGTGCTGGGCGATGAAGGGCTCCTGGCCTGTGAATGTCTTCTCGTAGGTCTCGGCCGGATGCGTCACTGTCCCTCGCTCTGGTGCTCGTAGTGACGGTCGAACAGCGGGTGGCTGAGGGCGCTTTTCTCCGTGCCGCCGCGGCGAACGGGCGGGGCGGCCAGATCCTGCCGGTTGAAGGGGTAGGTGGGGATGGTGGTGGTGCGCCGGCCCTTCCCCTGGTGCAGACCGGCCCAGTCGAGATCGGTGCGGGTGTGGTTGTAGTGGTTCGCGACCGCGCTGTGGAGCTGGATCTGATCGGCGCGCTCGCGGCGCAGGGTGCTGAGCCAGACCGGCTGTGTCTCGCCCCAGGAAGCGCGGGCGAGGGAGGTCAGTTGGGGATGGGAACCGATCTCCCACACCACCGCCGGGCCGGCCTCGGCCAACGTCGTCAACGCCTGGGAGAAGCGCACCGGCTCGCGGATGGCCTTGCCCCAGTAGTCCGGGTCGGATGCCGTCTCGGCGTTGTGCCAACCGCCGGTGACTGTGGACGCGAACCCGATCGCCGGGGCGGAAAGCGCCCTTCCTGCCACCGCCTCGGCGAACGGGGCGACCGCGCCCTGCATCACGGCCGAATGGAACGCATGACTCACCGTCAACTTCTGTGTGCGCAGGGCGGAGTCCTGACAGAACCGCTCCACCGCGCCCGCCGGGCCCGTGATCGTCACCGATCGACGCGCGTTGAACGCCGCGATCTCCACCCCCGGATGATCAGCAACAGCAGCCAGAACAGCCTCGGCATCCGCATGGACCACCGCCATGGTGCCGTCATCCGGCTGCGACTCCATCAACCGCCCCCGCAACGCGGTCAGTTCGAGAAGATCGGCCAGATCCAGCACACCCGCCGCCCACGCCGCCGTCAGCTCACCCAGACTATGACCCACCACCACATCCGGACACACCCCCACCGACTCCAGCCACCGCACCAACCCCACCTGCACACTCACAATCGCCGGCTGCGCATACCGAGTCCGATCCAACCGACCCCCCACCCCACCGAACAACAACTCACCCAACGGCACATCCACATGCCCCACCAACAACCCCGCACACTCATCCAACGCAGCCCGGAACACCGGCTCCACCCCATACAAACCCTGACCCATACCCACATACTGCGAACCCTGCCCCGTAAACATGAAGGCCGAAGGCTGCGCCTTGCCGCCCTTCCGGGGCAGTGCGTCGCGACTCGTCGCGACATCCTTCAGTCCGGCGGCGAGTTCATGCGCATCGGCACCCCGCACCGCGACGCCGTAACGATGGGTGGCGCGGCCGGTGTTGGCAGTGAACGCGAAGTCCCCGACCTCGTCCTCCGACGTGTCGATCAGAGCCTCCGCGTACGAGTCGGCGAGTGCCCTCAACGCCGTTTCATCCGCGGCACTCACCCGCACCACATACGAGTCCTGCGCCGATGTCTCCCGCGCTTCCCGCACAGGCGCCTCTTCCACGATGACATGGGCGTTCACCCCGCCCATCCCGAACGCGCTCACCGCCGCCCGACGAGGCTCCTCACCCCGAGGCCACACCACCGCACGATCAGCCAGATAGAACGGCGACTCCTCAAAACGAATGTGGTCGTTCGGCCGCACCACATGCAACGACGGCGGAACCACACCCCGCTCCATCGCCAACAACACCTTCACCAAACCGGCCAACCCAGCCGCCGGCTCCAAATGCCCCACATTCCCCTTCAACGAACCAATCGCACAAAACTGCGACCGCCCCGTCACCCCACGCCACGCACGCGACAACCCCTCCACCTCAATCGGATCACCCAAACCCGTCCCCGTCCCATGCGCCTCCACCAAACCAATCGACTCCACCGACACCCCCGCATCCCCCAACGCAGCAACCACAACCTCCTGCTGCGCCCCACTACTCGGCACCGTCAACCCACTCGTACGACCCCCATGATTCACCGCACTCCCCCGCACCACACCCCGCACCCGATCCCCATCACGCAACGCCGCACCCAACGACTTCACCACCACCGTCACCACACCCTCCCCCGGCACAAACCCATCCGCCCCCGCATCAAACGGCCGCAGGGCATTGGAGGGTGAGAACGACCGGAGTCGTGCGCCCAGTTGGAAGTACTGCGGTGACATCGCCAGGTGTACGCCGGCGACGATGGCCTGTTCGCATTCCCCGTCGCGGATACTCCGCACCGCCGTGTGCAAAGCGACGAGCGACGACGAACACAACGTGTCGATCGTCATGCTCGGCCCATGCAGATCCAGGAAGTAGCTCACCCTGTTGGCGAGGATCGCGTTGTGGTTGCCCAGGCCCGCCGCCGTCTGTACGACGTCGCCGACGACCATGTCGCGGTAGTGCTGGTAGCTGGCGCCCACGAACACACCGGTGGACCGTGGGGTGTTGCCCGCCAGGCCGGCGTCCTCCAGGGCCCGCCAGGCGGACTGGACGAGATGACGCTGCTGGGGGTCGATCCACTCCGCCTCGGCGGGCGACAGCCGGAAGAACCCGGCGTCGAAGTCGGTCAGTCCTTCCACGAAGCCGGCGCGCCTGAGGTAGACGGTGCCCGGCTTGCCTTCCGTGCCGTAGTACGAGTCGATGTCCCAGCGGGACGCGGGCACCTCGCTCAGGCAGTCCACACCCTCCAGCAGTACCCGCCACAGCTCGTCGGTGTTCGCGGCGTTCGGAAACACGCCGTCGAAGCCGATGATGGCGATGTCGTGCGGATCCGCGTCGCCGCCCACCGGCGCGACAGGCGGCTCGGCCTCCCGCACCTGGGCCGGGCCCCGGGCCTGAACCGGCTCCGGTGACGGCACGGGTTCGACAGACTCGTCCTCGGGCGCGGCCTGCGGAGCAGCGGCCATCTCCGGGGAGTCCGCGTCGGCGGGCGCCGCATTCGCCCCGTACTCGTCCCTCAGCTCGGCGGCCAGGCGGTCGACCGTGCCGACCTCCAGGACCAGCGTCACGGGTATGTCCACGTCCAGCTTGGCCCGGATGTCCTGGGCCAGCGAGACCGCGAGCATCGAATCGAGCCCCTGCTCCTGGAGGGGCCGGTCCGTCTCCAGCTCGTCGACGTCCAACTCCAGTGCGGCTGCCACCCATTGGGCCAGGGCCGCGTCCAGACCTCCGGCCGCGGGACCACCAGGGGCCGGCGCCGGACGCCGTCCGTTGGACACATGCGCCGGGGCCGTGGCCTGGGGCGGAGTCGGTGACGAGGGCGTCGCGGTACGGCGACCGTTCCGTGCGTCGCCTCCCGTGCTCTCCGGCGTCGGCGCCTGGGAGAGCCGCTTCCAGGTGACTCCCCGGGCTTCCAGTACGGGTTCGTCGCCGTCGAGTACCACCAGGCTCGCGGTCAGCAGACCGGAGTCCGGCCCGGTGTCCCGGTCCCGCCGGGCGTACACCCGGGCGGTGTCGGGGATCCGGCCGAGGACACTGAGCCGTTCGATGGTGAACGGCACGTACAGCCCTTGCGCGCCACACGCGGCGAGCGCGATCTGGAAGGCGCCGTCGAGGAGCCGGGTGTCCACCGCGCCGACGGTCCGTACGTCGCCGCGCAGGACACCCATCGCCTGGCCTGGCGCCACGGACAGCATGGACACGGTCCGGAAGCCGGTGCCGTAGCTGAGTCCGGTGCGTTCGAACGCGTCGTACATCGCGTCGACGGCGACGGCGGTGAAGCCGTCGGTGGTGGCCGCCGGGGCGAGTGTCGCCTGCTCCGATCCGGTCAACTCGGCGGTGCAGACGAGGGCGCCGGTGCCGTCGCGGAAGGCGATCGTGCTGTTGTCGCGTTCGGCGGTGAGGGTCGTGGGGGCCTCGACGGCCGCCCGGAAGGTGAGGTCCCGCAGACCGAACCGGTCCTGGCCGATGAGCTCGGCCACCTTGCCGGGGTATCCGGCGCCGGGCAGTGTCGGCCTGCCGAGCACCAAGTGCTCCGCGGCCTCCGGGTGCTCCGTCCACGTGTTCTCCGTACGGCCGGACGAGCCGTCGCGTACAGGCGCGTTCGGCTGCTCGGCGGGTTCCAGCCAGAGGTACCTCTCCGCGTGCGGCGCGGTCGGGAACCGTACGCCTGCCCGGCGCCGCCGCCCGGCGGGCAGGGCCGCACCTGCGACGAACGCGCGGGCGGCCTCGGCGAGGGTCTCCCGGCCCGCTCCTTCACCGATCGCCTCCGTGGTGCCGGTCTCGGCTGTCACCCCCACGTGGAGGGAGCGAATGTCCGTGACCCCGGCGAGGAACAGCCGCAGCTTGTCCTCCAGTTGCTCGACGCTGTCCGCCACACAGGCCAGCCGGTGCGCGGCGACGGGCCGCCGCCGGCTCGCCTCGCTCAGCTCGTCCAGGGACGGGCAGTACGCGGAGCGCAGCATCAGTACGAGCCGGTGGGCCAGGGTGCGCAGTGCGTCGTCCGATCCCGCGGAGAGGATCAGCAGGCGCGGACCGGGCTCCGTACCGTCCGGCGCGCCGACGGGTCCCGCCTCGATCACCGCGTGGGCGTTCGCGCCGCCGAAGCCGAAGCTGCTGATTCCCGCGACACGCGGGCCGGGGCCCCACGGCAGCAGCCGGTCGGCCACGAACAGGGGTGAAGCGTCGAAGTCGAAGGACTTGTTCGGGGTGCGGAAGTTCAACGACGGCGGGATATGGCCCGCTTGGAGAGCCAGGATCGTCTTGATCAGTCCGGCGATCCCCGCCGCGGGTTCCAGATGACCGATGTTCGTCTTCACCGAGCCCACCGCGACCGGCCGCCGCCCGGCCGGCTCGCCCAACACCGCGTGCAGGGCTTCGAGTTCGATGAGGTCGCCCAGCTGGGTTCCAGTGCCGTGCGCCTCGACGTAGCCGATGTCGGCCGCCGTACGACCGGAGCCGGCGAGTGCCTTGCGCAGCACCGCTTCCTGGGCCGGCCTGCTGGGTGCCGTGAGGAAGCCGGCGCTGCCTCCCGTGTGGTTGACAGCGGTGCCCCGGATCACAGCGAGTACGGGATCGCCGTCGCGTTCGGCGTCGGAGAGCCGCTTGAGGACGACGACGCCGGTGCCCTCTCCTCGTACGTAGCCGTCGGCGTCGTTGTCGAAGGTGCGGCACATGCCCCGCGGGGACAGCATCCCGTTGCGGGCGAAGGAGCGTGTCTTGGTCGGGGTGAGTACCAGATTCGCGGCCCCCACCACGGCGGCGTCCACGTCGCCGGCCCGCAGATGCATGGCCGCCTGGTGCAGCGCGACAAGGGAGGACGAGCAGGCCGTGTCGACGACGAAGCTCGGCCCCGACCAGTCGAAGACGTGCGACAGCCGGTTGGCGACCATGGAGGCGGCCGTGCCCGTCGCCACGTGCGGGTCGCGGTACCCGACGCTCCGGGCCACGATCTCCGGGAAGTCGCTCGCGATGGCTCCGACGAAGACGCCGGTGGCGGCGCCGAGGGACGTGTGGTCGTGGCCGCAGCTCTCCAGGGCCTCGGCCGTCACGCTGAGCAGGGTCCGCTGGAGCGGGTCCATGCGGCGGGCCTCGCGGTCGGTCAGTCCGAAGCGGGCGGCGTCGAAGTACTCGACGCCGTCCACCCAGGCCATCGGCACGTCGTCGGCCTCGGCCTCGGACCACAGGTGGGCCCAGCCGCGCTTGCCGTCCGGGGCGGGCCGGACGCCGGACACCCCGCCGACGAGGTTCTGCCAGAACTCGTCCGGTGTGGTGGCGCCGGGGAACCGGCACGCCATACCGATGACGGCGAGGGCGCCGTCGTCGGCCGGCCGGGCGGACTGCGCGGGAGTCGACACGGCGGGGGCCGATGGCGACGGCGGCGATACGGCGGGGACCGTCACCGCGGGCTCGGGATCAGGCGACGGCTTTGCCGACGCCTTTGCCGGCGCCACTGCGGGCGCCCTTGTCAGGTCCTCTGCGGCGGCGGTGTCCTCGGTCTCCGGGTCGAGCAGCCGTACGACACCCTCCGCGCCCAGCAGCCTCGCCAGCTTCACGGGGGTACCGGTGGCGAAGATCGACGGAGGGGTCACGGACGCGCCCAGCTCACGGCCGAGTTGTACGGCGGCGAAGGTGACGTTCGCCGAATCGCCGCCCAGGTCGAAGAAGTTGGCGTGCACGTCGAAGCCCGGGAGGTCCAGCGTGGCCGCGAACACGCCCGCGATCGACTCCGCCAGCGCCTCCACCGTCACGGTCGCCGCCGAGTCCTGGTGCGCGTCCGAATGCGCCGCGCCCCGCGCCGGCGTCGGGTCGGGCTCGGAGTCCGAGCGGATGACGGTGTCCCTCGTCGGCGGTGGCAGCTCGCCGCGCGCGACCTTGCCGTTGTCGGTCAACGGGAGGGCGTCGAGGGCGACATAGGCGTCGGGCACCATGTAGCGGGGCAGGGAGCCGCCCACGAACGCGTCGAGCTGAGCCTTGGTCGGCGTACCGCCGCCCACCAGGTAGGCGGTGAGCCTCGGTTCGCCGCGCCCCTCGAACCGGGCCGCGACGACCACGGCGGCGGTGATGCCATCGAACGTCTCCAGCACCCGCTCGATCTCCGCGGGCTCGATGCGATTGCCGCGCACCTTCACCTGCGCGTCGCCGCGCCCGAGCCACTCGATCGCGCCGTCCGCGTGCTGACGTACCTCGTCACCGGTCCGGTAGAGCCGCACACCGGTCACCGGGTGGACGACGAAGACGGACTCCGTCAGATCCGGCCGGCCGGTGTAGCCGCGGGCGAGTCCGGTGCCGGAGAGGTACAGCTCGCCGGTCGCTCCGGTCTCGCACTGCTCCAACTCCCCGTTCAGGACGTGGAGTTCCATGTTCGGCAGGGGTTCGCCCAGCGGCAGGAAGGAGCCCACCGATGTGACCTCGTGGCACGAGGCCCAGATTGTCGCCTCGGTCGGGCCGTACAAGTTCCACAGGGCGCGGGCCGGTTCGTGCAGACGCTCGGCGGTGGCGGGCGGCAGTGCCTCGCCGCCGGAGAGCACGGTGAGCTCGGCGTGCGGTGTCCAGCCGGTGCCGAGCAGCAGGCGCCACAGACTCGGCGTCGCCTGAGCGACCGTCACATCCGTGATGAGTCCGGCAAGTTGGATCGGATCGGCCGCGGTCTCACGGGAGGCCAGGACCACCGTCGTGCCGACCGTCAGCCCCAGGAACAGCTCCAGCAGGGAGATGTCGAAGGCCACGGTGGTGTGTGCGAGCACGGTGTCGTCGGACGAGACGCCGAGGCGTTCACCGATCCCGGTGAGGAAGTTGGCCAGCGCCCCGTGCTCGACCTCCACGCCCTTCGGGTCGCCGGTCGACCCGCTGGTGAACAGGAGGTAGGCCAGGTCGGAGGCGGTGACCTGGGGCGGCACCGCCTGCGCGGAGCCGTCCGGGCCGGGCACGCTACGCGCGTCACCGAGCGACATGCCGAGGTCATGCGTACGGGCGTCGGTGAGTATCAGGTCGCACCGCGACACCTCCACGTACCGCCGCAGCCGCTCCACGGGATATCCCGGGTCCAGAGGCAGGAAGGCCGCCCCGGCCCGCAGGATTCCGAGCATGGCGGGGAGCAGCGGGAGATCCCGCTCCATCAGTACGCCGACCACCGAACCGGACTCGATGCCCTGGTCGTGCAGGCGCGCGGCGACGGCGTCCGCCCAGGCGTCCAGGCCCGCGTAGTCCAGGGTGCGGGCGCCACTGCGGACAGCGGTCGCCCTCGGCCGGTCGGCGACGGTGGCCGCGATCAGGTCCAGTACGGTCCCGGCCGCCACCGGGGCCTCGGGCCGTACCGCGGGCTGCGCCTCCGGCTGTGCCGCGGGCTCGGGGTGCGGCTCATCGCCGTGGAGCAGCGCCGTCAGGACCAGGTCCTCGACCCGCTCGGTGAACTCCAGCGCCTCGTCCTCCCCCATCGCCGTCTCGCGTACGAAGACGGTGGGCGGACCGTCCCGCAGGCACAGCAGCGCGATCTCGGTGTGCGGTTCGGCGGACGCCTCGTCCCCCGCGTCGCGGTCCAGCACCATGACGCTTGTGAAGCTGGGCTCGTCGGAGCCGAGCGGGCGCCCGGCCAGGCCGAGCCGGAGTTCGAGGTCGCCGGCGTAGCCCTGACGGGCCGCCGCCTCGTCCAGCTTGTCCCGCAGGGACCGGGAGGTGTCGCCGTCGAACCGTACGGGGAACCTCGCGGCGGCGATGCCATGGGTCTGCTCCGCGAGGACCCGCGCGGACGCCGGAGACCAGGCGAAGTCGAAGGTCGGCTCGCCGGTGCGCTCGGCCACGGCGGTGAGGAAGGCTCGGACGACGGCGACCGCCTCCTCCCGCGAGCCGGGGGTGAGCGCCAGCTCGTAACGGCCGTAGTGGGCCCCGGCCGCGGAGAAGTCGTCGGCGGCGAGCGGGGCGGGGCGCAGCTCCTCCAGCCGTGCGCGCCACCAGGGTTCGTGTGTCCGCAGCGCCTTCTGGGCGGCGGCGATGTCCGCCAGCCGCTGGGCGGGGACGGCGGGCAGCGGTGAGCCCGGGGCGATGCCGAGCCGTTGCGCGGCTGCCTGGCCGCTCAGCGCGCTCCCGTCGACGGCGGTGCAGTCGCTCAGTACGAGGTCGGCGTCCGGGGCCGCCAGGGTGATGGCCGACGTGGTCACCGACAGCACGGTGGTCTCGGTGCGGGGGTCCTCGCGCGGGATCAGTCTGACCTGCCGGGTGAAGACCGCGCCCTGCTCGGTGACAAGGGTCGGTACCCCGAGCGGGTTCGGGAAGGAGCCGTAGTCCAGGGCCTTGGAGAGCCGGACGGCCTCGACGGCGGAGACTCCGGCGTGGATGAGTCCGCCGGAAGCCATCCGGGCGGACCGCCGGTAGAACCGCCGCTCGCGGTCGCTCGTGTCGACCGGCTCGGGCAGGGTTCGCGCCACCAGGTGCGGTACGAGATCGGCGAAGAGCTCGATGCCCACCTCGGCCGTCTCGTAGGTCAGCGACAGGGCGGTGGAGTGGTCACGTACGGGGAACCAGCGCTCCAGGAGCACACCGCCGGCGTCCACGGCCTCGGTCATCAGGTGCCAGGTCGCCGCGTGCCGGGGCGCGCCCTCGTACAGCGCCCAGGCGGGGACGTGGCTGCCGGAGTAGCGGGGCAGCGGCCCGTCGTGGAAGTTGATCGCGGCCGTGGCCGGCAGGCCGAGGATCTCGGCGGGCAGGATCCGGAAGTTGACCATGCTGAACAGGTAGTCGAACGGCTGCGCCGAGAGTGTCGCCGACAGGTCGCCGTGCGGGTCGAGCACGGGGATCCCGTGCTCACCGGCCCAGGCGGTCACGGCGGGGTCGTCGCTGAAGACTCCCTCGATCCGTATGTCCGCGTCGAGGAGTTGTGCGGCGCACTGGGTGAGGACCCGGGTGCCGCCGATGACGAAGCAGTTGGCCGGCATGCTCACCCCGTGGCCTTTCCGGTCTCGGAGGTGTGCGCGCCGTTCCCGGCGATCGCGGTGGTGTCGGGGCCCTGTGCCGTCTCGGCGAGGACCCAGGAGTCGATCTGTGAGACGACTTCCTCGTCGAGCGAGAGCTGCCCGGGTGTCCAGAGCGGGTTCGACAGGCCGCGGTGCGTGCGCTCGCACATCTCCCAGTCCTCGTAGTTCGCCTTGTCCCACAGGGCGAACACCGCTTCGTGGGAGAAGTCGCTCTTGGCGGTCTCGGAGGGGTGGAAGAGCCAGAAGTGCCGGACGAAACAGGTGCCGGGGCTCTCGGGCCAGACCCACTGCATCATCACGTAGTCGGCGGTGAAGCCGAACAGCAGATTGGGCAGGATCGTGATCCAGTTGATCTTCTGCCGGTCGGCTTCGGGGACCAGCTCCATCGGTGTGCGGGCGCTGCGTCCGGTCATGGAGACGGAGTTGTAGGCGTTCCGGATGCCCTGCCAGGCGCCGACGATGTCGCCCTTGAGGTCGTAGGTGCCCGCGTCGTCGAAGTCGGTGATGCGGTGCAGGTCCTTGTGGGCCGTGGGGAAGTGCAGGCTCTCGTTGACGTTGTGCGCGACGAGCTTCCAGTTGGAGGCGACCGGGTAGTCCTTCGCCTCGACGCACTGGAGGTCGGCGAGTTCGTAGACGCGCGCGAACTCGCCGAACTCGCCCAGTGAGGCGTCGAGATCGGGGGCGTCGTCGGACAGGGCGATGAAGACGACCCCGAACCGGATCTCGGTCCGTACGGGCAGCAGACCGTTCTTCTCCTTCTCGAAGAAGTGGTCGAAGTAGGTGCCGTTGAGGCTCTTGAGCTTGCCGTTCCGGTCGTACACCCAGCAGTGGTAGAGGCAGACCAGGCTCTGGCGCTTGCCGGTCGCCTCCTCCACGAGTTTGTAGCCCCGGTGCCGGCAGTAGTTGTGGTACGCCTGGATCCCGTCGTCCCCGTGGATGATCAGTACGGATCCGGTGCCGATGTTCAGCGTGGTGTAGGCGCCCTTGTCCTTCAGCCGGGAGACATGGTCCACGGGGAGCCAGCGCCGGCCGTAGATGCGTGACATCTCCAGGCGGTACTGCTCCTCGCCGGTGTAGAACCCGTGCGACCTGCCGATGCCGCCCGTCTCGAAGTACGGCCTGTCGTCGCCCTGGTCACTGATGAGATCGAACATGCTGGACGCGCGCGTCATCTGCTGGTCTCCCTCAGAGGGTCAAGCGCATGGAATGCCGTGCGGGAACACCCATGGCGCCGGGGCCCGCGGAAAGCCGCGGCGGACCCCGGCAACGGTGGTTACCGCATGACGAGTGATTACGGGGAAGCTGGGCCGGGCCGGCGCGGGTGAGGCGCGGGGGCTGCCCGGCCGACGGGCGGGAGCTGACGAGGCGTCAGGGGCGGGCGGCACGCCCGGCATGGGGCGCTTGGCCTGGTGAGCCCCTGGCCGGGGCGGCCCCCGCCGACCCCCGCCGGCCCCCGCCGGCCTGTCATCCGGCCGGGTCGTAGATCCGCTTCTCCTCCGGCACGCCCGCGGCGTCGTAGAGACGTTCGAGGGCGTCCGGCGCGTAGACCTCGTAGTCCGGTACGACTCCGCCGATGAGGCCGAGCATCTTGTTGGTCCACTCCTGGCTGGCGCTCATCGCGGACATCGTCGCCTCGAAGAACGGCGGCAGTTCGGTGAGTTCGCCGAGCGTCGTCGTGAAGTCGTAGACGCCCGCGCTCTCCTCGTCGCGCAGCGTGTTGTACTCGGCCAGCGCCTCTTCCATCGGCCGCTCGCCGGCCAGGCCCTGATGAACGCGCTCGGCGAGGAGTTCACCGTGCGCGAAGGCGTCGGTGATGCCCCAGCCGGTGTAGGGGTCCTTGTGGTAGCCGGCATCACCGACCAGCGCCCAGCCGGGGCCGTGGGCGCGGCGGTAGTAGTTGTCCGGGTAGCGCATGGGCTTGAAGGGCTCCTCACGCCTGCCCTGCTCGCGCAACTGCGCGCCCATCTCCGGCGACACGTCGTCGAACACGGCCTGGAAGCCTGTCTCGACGTCCTGGCGGAACTCCTTGAGGTGGCGCTTGGTGCAGATGACGGCGAGCATGCTCACGTCGTCGTTCGTCGGCCAGGTGCCGAACCACTTCTCGTTGAAGCCGGTCTTGTGGTGCAGGCCCCAGTCGAGACCGGTGTAGTACGAGTAGTAGATGAAGCCGGCGGCGGGGCGCACGTTGTAGAGCTCCGCGCCGACCTTCTTGGCGACCGTGGAGTGGAAGCCGTCGGCGCCGATGACGACGGTGGCGCGGAACTCCCGCTCCTGGCCGTCCCCTTCGCGTCCTCGGATGCCCGTCACACGGCCGTCGGTGAAGACCAGGTCGGAGACGGTGAACCCTTCGATCACCTCGGCGCCGGCGCGGCGGGAGGCGTTGATGAGGATCTCGTCCAGCACGGTGCGGCGCGGGCAGTAGACGGCGTCGATGCCGTCCACCGGGTCGGCGAAACCGTTGAGTTCTATGCCCCGGTAGGAGTAGTTCATCTTCCGGAGCGCCGGGGTCTTGGCCCCTATGATCTCGTCGAGCAGACCCCATCCCTGGAGCTTGAGCAGTCCGGCCTGGTGGATGTAGTGCGTCGAGACGGCGTCGCTGGGGAACGAGGCCCGGTCCACCACAAGAACCCGGTGCCCCTCTCGTGCCAGCAGCATCGCCACCGGTGACCCGGCGCAGCGTCCACCCACAACGATCACGTCGTACATACGATCCCCCGTCAATTTGGTTTGAGGAACTGACGCACCGCTGTAAGCGGCGGGAGCACGACCCGGAGGCTATGAAAATCGACAGATGAAGGTCAAGTACGGGTAATAGCGAGGCAATGCAATGACATCGATATCTCGCCACTTGAATGATCCATTCCGCCCAACCCCCGTACCGAGTAACCCACTTTGTGAGCTGATGGGCAGTCATGAATGTGGCCTGCGTCACAATCCAACAGGGGCCTGAATCCAGCCAGCCAGGGTGAGAAATTCAGCCCTTCTGGCAAAGCGAAGTTT
The DNA here is from genome assembly GCF_042714995.1 of Streptomyces sp. NPDC058665. Taxonomy (NCBI): domain Bacteria; kingdom Bacillati; phylum Actinomycetota; class Actinomycetes; order Kitasatosporales; family Streptomycetaceae; genus Streptomyces; species Streptomyces sp. NPDC058665. The sequence continues at coordinate 151,239 of NZ_JBHXRX010000004.1, read as the reverse complement.
TTTCGTTCTGAACTAAATAATGACGCGACGGTTGCGGCGCACCGGATAATTCACCGCGCCGCACGTTTATTTGAGCCCGACCACATGAACGCCGAGGCCACAGCCACCTACCACCCACCGTCACACGCCGTCAGCGAGCGCTCACCGCCGCTCGGCGGGGGCAGCACAGGGGGTGCGCGGACGAAAGTTTCGGCGGCTACCGCCCGGAACCGAACGGTCACAATCGCAAATCGGGAGCCTTCGGCACGGCGATCGGGAGTGGAGGACCTCCGGGCACCACGTCGGGCTGGAACGGGGCGAAGGACCGCGGCCGTCGGAGCCCATGGTCGCGGCGGACCGATGCGAGTCATGGACGGGCCGGCCGGCAACACCACACAAGCGATGGAGACCGACCGGTTCGCCGTCGGCACGAGGCACACCCCCGTAACCCTTCGCAAGAGCGCGTCTCCGGACGTATTCGGGCCTCGAAACGACGGTTCCCGGGATGCGGAGTCAAAGATTCGGCCATCTCGGATGCCCGGGAAATTCACCGGAAAGCCATGCACACTCCGCAGTCGCGGAAGCCGTACCGTACGCCGCAGAAGCCCCAACAGACTCAGTACACAACAGCTTTACCGGGCGACGAACCGAGCAGGAAACCAGGCGTGTTCGCGATATGACCCGTCGTAACCTTTCGCAAAGAGACTGCAAACAGACTCAAACCCGCCGCCCGCCATAGGTGTTCTCCGCACGGGACGCACAGGCCCCGGGGGTGCGCACACGTTGCACAGCAAAGGCGAAGCGCGGGGCGTGCGCCGGGCGCGGGGCCGGGAGCGGCCCCGCCGGCGCGCAGAGCGATTCTCCGCCCGGGGACCGGAAGTCGGCCTTGTATCCGGAGCCGTAGCCGTCAACGATTCCACCGCGCAGCTTGACAGGTCCACGTCCAGCTACCGCCGGTACCGGACCTGCACGCAACCGACCGCCCGCCCACCGGTGGGCCGTCCATCCCCCATGCCTACGGAGGATCTCGTGATCTTCAAGCGCTTCTCCCCCCTCAGCGGTACGTCGAGACGGGCGCGGCTCCTCGCAGTGACGTCCGGTCTGGTGACCGCCGTCGCGCTCGCGACCCCCTCGGCCGTCGCCGCCCCGGCTCCCGAAGCCAAGGCGACCGCCTCGCAGCTCGCCGCCGCCGACTCCGCCGTGCTCGAAGCGGACGTCGCCGGCACCGCCTGGTACACCGACGCGAGCACCGGAAAGATCGTCGTGACCGTCGACAGCACCGTGTCGAAGGCCGAACTGGCCGAGGTCAAGGGAGCGTTGGCGGACTCCAAGGCCGACCTGACGATCAAGCGCACCAACGGCAAGTTCAGTCCGCTGATCGCCGGCGGCGAGGCCATCACCACCAGCGGCAGCCGCTGTTCGCTCGGCTTCAACGTGTCGGTCGGCGGCGTGGCCCACGCGCTGACCGCCGGTCACTGCACCAACATCGGCGCCAGCTGGTCCATCGGCACGCGCACCGGCACCAGCTTCCCGACCAACGACTACGGCATCATCCGCCACTCCAACGCGGCGGCGGCCGACGGTCGTGTCTACCTGTACAACGGCACGTACCGGGACATCACGTCGGCCGGCAACGCGTCCGTCGGCCAGTCCGTGCAGCGCAGCGGCAGCACCACCGGGCTGCGCGGCGGTACGGTCACCGGCCTCAACGCCACGGTCAACTACGGTGCCAGCGGCATCGTGTACGGCATGATCCAGACCAACGTCTGCGCCGAGCCCGGCGACAGCGGCGGCTCGCTCTTCTCCGGCAACACGGCGCTCGGCCTCACCTCCGGCGGCAGCGGCAACTGCTCCTCCGGCGGCACCACGTTCTACCAGCCCGTGACGGAGGCCCTGAGCGTCTACGGCGCCACGGTCCTCTAGCACCTCCGTAGCACCCCGGCGGGGGGGGGGGGGGGCCCGGGCGGGGGCCGCGCGCCCCGGGCCGGGGGGGGGGGGTTTTAAAAAAGAAGGGGGGCCCCCCCAAGAATTTTGTTTTTTTTGGGGGGGGGGGGGGGGGGGGGG
>NZ_JBHXRX010000004.1:0-149186 GCF_042714995.1 Streptomyces sp. NPDC058665 | reverse complement strand
CTCCGTAAATCTTTTTTATTTCTTGTCGGGGGGGTTGGTTTTTTTTTACATCCCCCGGCGGCCCGGCCCCCCGTCCAACCCCCCCCCCCGTCCCCCCCGGGCGGCGCCCCCCGCCCCCGGCGCGCCCCCCCGTCCACGGCTGCCGGGCTTCGGCCAGGTGTCCGGGCCTATCCCCCGGAGGCGACCTGATCCTGTGCGCGGACGCGCAGGAGAAAGGCGACCCAGCTGCGGTAGGGGCGCCAGGAGTCGGCGATCGCGGCGAGCCGGGTGGTGTCGTCGGCCGCGTTGGCGTCGAGACCGTATGCCGCGGCCGTGGCCTGGTGGACGCGGGGCTCGGCCCGGGGGAAGACATCGGGGTGTCCGGCGCCCCGGATGAGGATCAGCTCGGCGGAGAACGGGCCGATGCCGGGCAGTTCCTTGAGGTCGGTGAGGGCGAACTCGGCGGGCTGGTCCCGGAGTTGGGTGGCGTCGAGCCGTCCGTCGAGGGCCGCGTCGGCGAGGGTGTGCAGGCGCTCGGTCTTGATATCCGTCAGACCGGGGATGTCGTTGATGCGCCGCAGCTGGGCCGGGGCGGGGAAGGCGTGCATCCGCCGGCCTGCGACGTGGACGGCCTGGCCGTGTTCCTCGGCGAGGCGGGCCTTGATGCGGGCGGCCTGGGTCCTGCGGATGCGGTTGCCGATGATCGTCCAGGCGGCGGCCTCGTACGGGGAGTGGAACAGCACCGGTCGCAGGCCCGGGAACTCCGCCTGGAGGCCGGCGACCACCGGGTCGGTACCCGCGAGGGCGGAGAAGCCGGTGGCGTCGACGTCGAGGGAGAGGATGCGAGCGATCTGGGCCCGTGCCGCTTCTGCCGCGGTGCTGCCTGCGGCGGGCTCGATGGCCTTGCCGTCGCCGTGGAGGGTGTATTCGGCGTGGACGGTTCCGGCGGCGCCGGCCGCCGCCTCCTTCTGCCGCAGCGCGCATCCGATGACGGACTCGCCGTCGTCGGCGGGGAAGGCCAGCCGGAGCACTCCGTCGGGGGCGTGGTCGTAGGAGGCGGGGGTGAAGCCCTCCAGGAACCGGGTCGATGCGGCCAGCGAGAAGGGGCCCTTGGGCGTGAAGGAGGCGGCGGGCACGGTCAGCGCGCCTGGTGGACGGTCAGGACGTAGCCCTCGGGTCCGGCGAAGGAGAACATCGGGCCGAAGGGGCTGTCCGTGACCGGGGTGAGGATCTTGACGCCGTTCGCGGTGAGCTGCTCGTGGAAGGCCTGGGTGTCGGGAGTGGAGAACCACAGTGCGACGCCGAGGCCGGGACGGCCGGCGTCCAGGTCGGTACCGGGCAGCGGGTCGCGTACGGCGAGCGGGACCGGCTTGGTGTCGAAGACGACCGCGCCGGGAGGCGAGGCGGGGTTACGGGTCAGGCCGAGGTTCTTCTCGCAGAACTCGGCGGCGGCCCGCAGGTCACGGACCTGCAGGGCGATGAAGTCAGGGCCATCGATGCCGACGGGCATGCTGTTCTCCTTGCTCAATGTCAGGACTTTGACATACTCGACGTTAGACCCCGACCCCTGAGGTGTCAAAATATGGGCATGAAGGACAGTTCTCATCCGCAGGCCACCCCGCCTCACCCTGCCGAGGATGTGCTCGACCACCTGGGGTATCGCCTCAAGCGCGCCCATGCCGCCCTGCGCGGCGCCATGGACCAGGCCCTGCGCGAGCACGGGCTGACCGTCCCGCAGTACGCCTGCCTGGAGGTTCTCGCCGCACGTCCCGGCCTGTCCAACGCGGAGCTCGCCCGCGCCACCTTCGTCACCCGCCAGTCGATGAACGTGGTCCTGCGCGGACTCCAGGACGCGGGGCTGCTCACCCGGCCCGCCACTGTCGAGGCAGGCCGCGCCCGCCCCGCCTCTCTCACCGACGAAGGGCGCCGCAGGCTGAACGCGGCCCAGGGAGCCGTCTACGCCATCGAGGCCCGCATGATCGAGACGATTCCCGGCGAACGTCTGAGCCGGCTCCTCGAAGAGCTCGACGGGATGGCGCGCGCACTCAAGGACTGATCATCGGCGCACCGGCCCCCACCCCGGCACGCACAGCTCGTACGGATCGAAAAACACTCCCTCCTACGGCGCCACTGTGTAGCACCCCGTAGCGCCCGTGCGCGGCTAACGGGCGTCGGCCACCCGGGCGTTGTGGGCCCGCAGGGTCAGGGCCGCAGCCTCCAGGCGGGGCACCGCGAGACCGAAGCCATGGGCCCGGTCGATCAGGTCTCCGAGGACGTTCTCGACCTCGGTCGGCCGGCCCGCGACGAGTTCGCGCGACAGCGACGAGGTCGTCGGCGACTCCGCGGCGGTCACCAGTGCCCGGAGTCCCTTGAGTTCGTCCTCGCCCAGCGGATGTCCCGCCGCCGTGGCGACCGAGGCCGCCTCCTCAAGGGTCCCCGCCGCGAAGATCGCGCCGTCCTTCGCGGCTACGGCCGCACCGATCGTGCCCCGCACCAGCGAGGTGACCGCGCCGATCGTCGCGATCATCACCCACTTCGACCACATCGCGTCGACGATGTCCTCGGGCACCGTCACGGTGAAGTCCGGTGCGGACAGGGCCTCCGTCACCGCCGTGACCCGGTCGGAAGCCGAACCGTCGAGTTCACCGACCTGGATCCGGCCGCCCGGGGCGAACTGGCGGATGTCGCCGTTCGGGTCGAGCTGCGTGACGACTTTCAGTACGCCCCCGAGAACCGCACCGCCGAACCGCTCGGTGAGCGCGTCCACGTGCGCCATCCCGTTGAGGAACGGCACGAGCGCCGTCCCTTCCCCGACGCCGGGCACGATGTCGCCCATGACCGAGGGCAGGGCTGCGGGCTTGACGGCGAGCAGGATGAGGCCGTACGGCCCGGCCAGACCCCCGGCGCCGACACAGCTGACCTCGATGGACTCGACCTGCCTGCCATCAACGATGCGCAGCCCCCGCTCACGCAGCTCAGCGGCCCGTCGGGCCCGGACGAGAAAGTCCACCTCCCGCCCGGCCCGTACCAGCCGCCCACCCACGAACCCGCCTACGGCACCCGCTCCGACCACCAGAATCCTCATCGCATTCCCTCTTCGATCAACGGCATGACGGACAGTCGACCCTGCAACGCGAATCCTCTCCTCGTCGATGCCGCAGGCCTGGGAGATCCGGGAACCGTGTCCTCGGCCCGTGACCGGGCGCGTCGGTGCGGCCATGAGGATCTGGTTTCCATCTGTGGTCAGCGTCTACACATGTGGACGGTTGGAGGTTAGGCTGCTGCCGCGATCCCTCGCACACCGACGGCTCCCCCCGTCGTATCCACTGGAGGTCTCAGGGTGCGCGATCCACTGGTCAACGAGATCCACGCGGTCAACGAGCCGCACCGGATCCAGGAGGTGCGGATCACGCCCGTCGCGTTCCGTGATCCGCCGCTGCTCAACACCGTTGGTGTCCATGAGCCGTTCGCGCTGCGCGCCGTTGTCGAGGTCGTCACCGAGTCCGGGTTGCTCGGGCTCGGTGAGACCTACGGTGACCTGGCTCATCTTGAACGGCTGCGGCTCGCGGCGGCCGAACTGACCGGGGTCGACGTATGGCACGTCCAGGAGATCGCCCGCCGGATCGCGGTGGCTCTGGCCGCCGACACCGGAACGGGCGGGCACGGCATGAGCGGGATGGTCACCGGCAGCAGAACCGTCGACCGGGTGCTGTCGCCGTTCGAGGTGGCGTGTCTCGACATCCAGGGCAAGGCGCTCGGACGGCCGGTGAGCGACCTGCTGGGCGGAGCCGTCCGGGATCGTGTCGACTACAGCGCGTACCTCTTCTACAAGTGGGCGGGGCATCCGGGGGCCGAGCCCGACGAGTGGGGGGCAGCCCTCGATCCGGACCAACTGGTCGCGCAGGCACGGCGGATGATCGAGGCGTACGGCTTCACCGCGATCAAGCTCAAGGGCGGCGTCTGTCCGCCCGAGGAGGAGATCGAGGCGATCAAGGCGCTGCGCGCGGCCTTTCCCGATCACCCGCTGCGTATCGACCCCAACGCCGCCTGGAGCGTGGAGACTTCGATCCGGGTCGGCAAGGAACTCGCCGGAGTGATCGAGTACCTGGAGGACCCGACCACCGGGATCGAGGGGATGGCCGGGGTCGCGCGTGAGGTTCCGATGCCGCTCGCGACCAACATGTGTGTGGTCGCCTTCGACCAGGTCAAGCCCGCCGTCGCGCAGGACGCGGTGCAGGTGATCCTCTCCGACCACCATTTCTGGGGCGGTCTGGGCCGCTCCCGCTCGCTCGCCGGTATCTGCGACACCTTCGGGCTCGGTCTTTCGATGCACTCCAACTCGCATCTGGGCATCAGCCTCGCGGCGATGACCCATCTCGCCGCGAGCACACCCAACCTCACCTACACATGCGACACGCACTGGCCGTGGAAGAGCCCCGACGAGGACGTCGTCGTGCCCGGTGCGCTGACCTTCCGGAACGGATCGGTGGCGGTACCGACCGCGCCGGGGCTGGGGGTCGAACTCGACCGCGACGCCCTGGCCAGGCTGCACGAGCAGTACCTCGCGTGCGGGATACGTCAGCGCGACGACACCGGGTACTACCGCCGTACCACCGAACCGGACTTCGACCCGACCGCCCCGCGATGGTGACCGCGGGGCCCGCCGCGCCCCGGAGGACCGCGGGCCGGACGGCCGGGCGTGAGGCGTCATGAGGATCGCCCTGACCGACCCCATCCTCACCCGGTTCTCCGACGAACTGACCCGCGGCGGCACGGACGGTCACGACTGGGAGTTCCTCGCGGACCTGCCGGACGCCGACGTCGTACGGCGCCTGCCAACCGCCGACGTACTGGTGGCCTCCCGGCTGACCGCCCCCGCGGCCCAGGCCGCCCGCCGACTGCGGCTGGTGCATGTCACCGGCGCGGGCTACGACCGGATCGCGATCGACGCGCTGCCTCCCGGGACCGTCGTGTGCAACACCTTCCATCACGGCCCTTCCATCGCGGAACACGTGGTGATGACCACGCTGATGCTCTCCCGCCGGGTGCCGCGCGCCGACCGGCTGATGCGTGAGGGGACCTGGGAGTCGGTCGCCGTGGATCCCGGCGTCACCCTGGGCACGACGCTCGCGGGCCGTACGGTCGGAGTCGTCGGACTGGGTGAGATCGGCGGGCAGGTGGTGCGGGCGGCGACCGCGCTGGGCATGCGGGCCCGTGCCGTACGACGCGATCCGCGGGCGCCGGTCCCGGGTGACCTGCGGCTGGACCGGGTGGACGGTGAGGACGGGCTGGACGACCTGCTGGCGGGCTCGGACGTCGTCGTCCTGACCGTGCCGCTGTCGGCGGCGACGACCGGACTGATCGGAGCCGCGCAGCTCGCGAGGATGCGCCCGGACGCCCTGCTCATCAACGTGGCGCGCGGTCCCCTCGTCCAGGAGGACGCGCTGTTCGACGCGCTGGCCGCGCGGCGGATCGGCGGCGCGGGGCTGGACGTGTGGTGGAGCCATCCCAAGGACGGCACCGGTGCGCACGGCTACACCCGCCCCTTCCATACGCTCGACAACGTCGTGATGACGCCTCACCACTCCGGTCACACCCAGGAGACCTTCGCCAACCGGGCGCGGGAGATCGCCGACAACATCGGCCGGCTCGCCAGGGGCGAGCCGCTGACGAACGTGGTGCGCGGCGGGCGCTGAGCCCGCGTACTCGCGGCTCACGGCCGGGCCGGTCAGGCGACCGGCCGGCCGCTCCCGCGACAGGTCGGCCGGTCAGGCGATCGGCTGGCCGACAGGCCCCGCGATCAGACGAACTGACGCGCCGTCAGGAGTACGGCTCCGGTCAGCGCGAGCACCGTCGCGACCGCTCTGGCCCGCCCCACGTTCAGCTTGTCGGACAGTGGGCGCGCCAGCAGTACGCCGCAGGCCGCGGCGGGGGTCAGCAGGACCGTGTGGCGCAGACTGTCGGTGTGCACCGCGCCCACGGCCGCGAGCGCGACCAGGCTCATCAGCGAACCGGCCAGGAAGAACCCGCTCATCGTGGAGCGCAGCTCCGGCCCCTTCATACGCTGCCAGACCAGCGCCATCGGGGGGCCTCCGATGGAGGTCGCCGTACCCATCAGTCCGGACGCCATCCCCGCCAGCACCACGGCACGCCGGGTCGGCGTCGGCCGGAAGCCGCGCACGCTCGCGACGACACCCACCACGACCACACCGGCGACACAGAGCGCCAGCCACCGCGCGGGCAGCAGGGCCACCAGTGCCGCGCCCGCGATCACGCCCGGCACCCGGCCTAGCAGTGCCCACCCCGCTCCCCGGAGGTTCACATGCGCCCGGTCCAGCAGCAGGACCGAGCCCGTGACGGCGGTGGAGAGCAGCAGCACCACGGGCACGAGCGCGGGCGCGACCAGTGCGATCACGGGAGCGGCGAGCAGCCCGAGGCCGAATCCGATCGACACCTGGAAGACGGTGCCGATCAGAACGACCGCGCAGAGCAGGGCGAATACCGGCAGGCTCACTTGCCCGCCGTCGCGGTGCCTGCCGCCGCTCCCCCGCCGCCGCCCGCGGACCCGATGCTCAACGGCTCGGCGCTCAGCGGGAAGTGGCACAGCCCCTCGTGCCGCTCCGGACCCGCCCCCGGGCGTCCGCCCGCGGGCCGCTTACCAACCGCCGCGCCGTCACGCGCGCGTACCGGTGGGGCGTGCTCCGCGCACCGGTCGGCCGCCTGCCAGCAGCGGGTACGGAACCGGCAGCCCGACGGCGGGTCGAGCGGCGAGGGAATCTCCCCGCTCAGCAGAATGCGGTCGGCGCGTGGCCCGGCACCGGAGACATCCAGCGCCGGAGCCGCCGACATGAGCGCGGCGGTGTACGGGTGCACGGGGCGGTCGAAGACGTCCTCGGTGGGGCCGTGTTCGATGACCTTGCCCAGGTACATCACGGACACCCGGTCCGCGACATGCCGGACCACCGACAGGTCGTGGGAGATGAACACGTAGGAGACGTCGAGCCGTTGCTGGAGGTCGGAGAGGAGATTGAGCACCTGCGCCTGCACCGACAGGTCCAGCGCGGAGACAGGTTCGTCGCACACGATCAGATCGGGATCGAGGGCCAACGCGCGTGCGATGCCCAGCCGTTGGCGCTGGCCGCCGGAGAACTCGTTGGGGTATCGGAAGGCGTCGGCCGCCCGCAGCCCGACGAGGTCGAGCAGTTCGCGTACGCGGGTCTCCCGCGCCCGCGCGGTGGGTGCCACGTCCCGGTGGGTGCGCCACGGCTCGCCGATGATGTCGGCGGCCGGCATCCGGGCGTTGAGCGAGGCGAAGGGGTCCTGGAACACCATCTGCACCCGGCGGCGCCAGGCCAGCAGATCCTGCTTCCGCAGGGCGAACGGGTCGGTCCCGTCGAAGCGCACGGTCCCCGAGTCCGGCCGCTCCAGCAGGAGCAGGACCCGGGCGAGCGTGGACTTGCCGCAGCCGGACTCGCCCACCACACCGAGCGTCTCGCCCCGGCCGAGGCGCAGATCGACGCCGTCCAGCGCGGTCAGTCTGTTGTGGCCCGCGGCATTGCGCGGGACCTTGAACGACTTGGTCACGCCGGTGACTTCCAGCAGCGGCGCGGACGTTCCGCCGCTGTCCGGCCGACTCGGGGCGGTCGTCCCGGAGGTGTTCTTCTCAGACACGGGTGAGCTCCTCGGAGAAGTGGCAGGCGACCGCGCGGCCCGCCTCGTCGTCGGTCAGGAGAGGGGGACGTACCTCGGCGCAGCGTTCCCTGGCCAGCGGGCACCGTTCCTGGAAGACGCATCCCGCCGGCACCGCGCTCAGCTCGGGCGGACTGCCGGGCACGGCGGGCAACGGGCCGCCCCGCTCGGCGTGTTCCGGTACGGAGTCGAGAAGGCCCTTGGTGTAGGGGTGACGTGGATTCGCGAACACCTCACGGACCGGGCCGGTCTCCACCACGTTGCCCGCGTACATGACGGCGACGTCGTCGGCGCGTTCGGAGACGACGGCGAGGTCATGGGTGATCAGCAGGACCGCCATGTCACGCTCGGCCTGGAGATCCCGCAGCAACCGCATGATCTGCGCCTGGACGGTGACGTCGAGGGCGGTCGTCGGTTCGTCGGCTATCAGTACGTCGGGGCCGAGCGCGACGGCCATCGCGATGAGCAGCCTCTGGCGCATACCGCCGGAGAACTGGTGCGGGTAGGAACGCGCGCGGGCGCGGGGCTCGGGGATGCCGACGGTCTCCATGAGCTCGATCGCCTTCTCCCTCGCCTGGCGCCGGGAGAGACCGCGATGGATACGGAACGGCTCGCCGAGCTGTCTGCCCACGGTCTGGACGGGATTCATGGCGGTGAGCGCGTCCTGGAAGACCAGTGAGAGCACGGGTCCGGCGAGCCGCTTGCGCGCGGATGCGCCGAGCCGCAGTACGTCGGTGCCACCGACCCGGACCGCTCCGCCGGCTACGTCGGCGACGGGTTCCAGCAGGCCGGCGATCGTCTGCGCGGTCATCGACTTGCCGCAGCCGGACTCGCCGAGCAGCGCGAGGGTGCGTCCCTTGTCCAGGGTGAAGCTGACGGTGTCCAGGGCGCGGACGGTGCCGGAGGGCGTACGCAGGTCGACGCTGAGTCCCTCGACCTCCAGCGCCCGGCGGCTTCCGTCGTCGTCGGCGACCGCGGGTCCGGGACGGGCCGCCCCGGTCGCGCCGGGTGCGTCGGGCGTCTCGGGCGTCTTCGCCGTACGCGCGGCCGACGGCTCCGTACCGTCGCTCGCGGCCGGCCGCCGACGCTTCTTCCTCGGCAGCGTCAGACGCCAGCGCTGCGCCGGGTCGGTGGCGAGCCGTACCCACGCGGCCAGCACCGTGGCCGACACGGTGGTCAGAACGATGGCGAGTCCGGGCAGTATCGCGATCCACCAGGCCGTCTGCAGATACTGGCGCCCCTGGGCGACCATCAGTCCCCAGCTGATCTCCGGCGGCTGAATGCCGATGCCCAGGAAGCTCAGTGACGACTCGGTCAGCATGACGAAGCAGAAGTCGAGCGTGGCGACCGTGAGCAGCGTCGGCAGGGCGATCGGCAGGATGTGCCGGTAGATCGTCGGCCAGGTGCCCGCGCCGAACGTCCGTGCCGCGTCGACGAAGAGACGGCTCCTGAGTTCGGCGCCCTCGGCGCGCGCGGTCCGCAGATAGACCGGGATCCGGGCGAGCGCGAGGATCAGCACGATGTTCGTGGCGCTGGGCGCGAAGACGTAGAGCACGACGACCGCGAGCAGCAGGGAGGGAAAGCTGAGGATCACGTCCGCGACCCGCATCGCGGCGTTCTCCCGCCAACCACCGCGGTAGCTGGCCCACATACCGATCGCGGATCCGATCACCAGTGAGCACACCACCGCGGGCAGCGCGACGGACAGCGTCGTCGCGGCGGCCTCGACGAGCCGCGCCAGCACGCTGCGGCCGAGCACGTCCGTGCCGAGCAGTCCGTAGAAGCCGTGGTCGAAGGAGGGCGGGCGCAGCGAGGCGTCCAGGTTCTGGCGTCCTGCGTGGTCGCCGATGACCAGGGGGCCGAACAGCGCGACCAGGAACACCAGCCCGAGCAGTACGGCGGCGACGGCCGCGACCCGGTCCTTGCCGAGCAGGGTCCACCAGCGTGGTGGGCGGGTGTGGGGCGTGGCGGCGGTACCGGTCGGCGGGCCGGCGGTGGCGGTGACGTTGGCGGTCATGGTAGCTCCTTCGCTCACGCCGGTACGGGCTGCCGTACGCGCGGGTCGAGCAGCGCGTAGCAGACGTCGATGAGGATGTTCAGGGCGAAGATCGTCAGGGCCGTCAGCAGGACGGCCGCCTGGAGTACGGCGAAGTCCCGCTGGAGAATCGAGTCGATCATGAGCTTGCCGATGCCCGGCCAGCCGAAGATCGTCTCGACGACCACCGCACCGTTGACGAGGCCGATCGTGAGGTCGCCCGCGACGGTGAGGGCGGGCGTGGTCGCGTTGCGCAGCGCGTGCCCGAACACCACGCGCTTCTCGCTCGCGCCCTTGCCCCGGGCCACCTTGACGTACGGCGCGGACAGCGCGGCCACCATGGCTCCCCGCACCACCTGGACCAGAACGCCGAACGGCCGGATCAGCAGGGTGGCGATGGGCAGCACCCATACCTCCGGCCCGCCGGAGACGCCGGAGGTGGGCAGCAGCGCCAGGTTGACGCCGAAGATCAGTACTCCGGTGATGGCGAACCAGAAGTCCGGGATGCTGGCCGCTGCCATCGCCAGGAAGCTGGCGATCCGGTCGGCGACGGAGTTGGGCCGGTACGCGGCGACGCTCCCGATCAGGACGGCGCCCAGCGCGGCGATCACCATGGTGACGGCGGCGAGTTGGAGCGTGGCGGGGAACGCGGTGAGCGCCATGTCGGCGGCCGACTGCCCGGTGCGCAGCGACGTACCGAAGTCGAGCCGCACCACCTGGCCGAGATAGTCCAGGAGTTGGGCGCCGATCGACTGGTCGAAGCCGTGCGCGGCGGAGAACGCGGCGCGTTGGTCGGGCGTCGCGCTCAGCGGCAGATAGAGGTTGACCGGATTGCCGGTCAGCCGGGCCAGGCAGAAGACGCCGAACACCACGAAGACCAGGGGGATCGCGCTCGATATGATCCGTTTACGCAGGAAGGTCGTCATCTCATCGGCCCTTTCCCTCGGCGGGGGCGACCTCGGCCAGTCGCAGTTCGTCGCCGGTGGCGGAGTTCGGTTTGTAGCGCACCGACGACGCCAGACCGAGCAGTCCGCGCATGTGCGCGAGATGGACGTACTGCGCGACGGCCTTGTTCTGGTACGCGATGACCTCGGCGAACGCCTTCTGGCGCTTGTCGCCGGACAGGGCGGTCGCCGCCGCGACCCGCCGGTCCAACTCGGGTGTTCCGAAGGTCGATTGGGGGCTTTCGCTGAGCAGGTACTGGCTGGCGGTGAACGCCGCGTCGCCCGCCTGGTTGCCGTGCATGATCAGCAGCGCGATCGGGCCGACGTTCTCGGGGAGGGGCCGCAGTTGGTACTGGAGGTGCGCGGCGGTGTCGGCCATCAGGATCTTGACGTTCAGCCCCACCTGGGCCATCTGGTACTGGAGCGCCTCGGCCGTCTCGGCGACGCGGGGGAACTGCCCGTTGCGCGCGACCAGGGTGATCTTCCGGTCGACCGGTACGCCGTCGGCCTTCGCCGCCTTCACGAGGGCGCGGGCGGCCCCGGGGTCGGGCACGGTCGGGGTGAGGTCGCTGTTGAATCCCACCACGCCCCTGGGGACGAGTTGCGCGGCGGGCGTGCCGAGTTCGCCGAAGAGGGTCCTGGAGATGGCCTGCCGGTCGATGGCCATGTCGATCGCCTTGCGGACCCGGATGTCGTCGAGCGGGGCCTCGCGTCCGTCGAGCCGTAGCGCCGTGGTCTCGTTGTTCGGATAGGCGACCGAGTTCTCCTCGGTGGCGTCCTTGGGGTCGAGGGCGGTCGCGATGTCGGCCTCGCCCTTGGTGATCATCGCGGCGCGTACGCTCGGTTCGGACCGCCATACGTAGCGGGCGCGGGCGTACGCGGGAGCTTCTCCCCAGTACGTGTCGTTGCGGTCGAGCGTGATGGACACGCCGGTCTGCCAGCCGCCGATGGCGTAGGGGCCGGTGCCTATCGGCTTTCTGACCTTGGCCTCGGTGCTGGTCGTGTGCGGAACGATCTCGATGAAGCTCAGCCGCAGGGGAAGGATCGGGTCCGGCTTCGCGGTGGTGACCGTCAGTCGGGTGGCGCTCGTGGCCCGTACGTCGACTCCGTCGTCGTCGAAGACGTAGCCGTCCACGTTGCAGGCGAGGTCGGAGTTGACCGCGCGGTCGATGGAGAACGCGGCGTCCTTCGCCGTGAACTTCTGCCCGTTCTGGAAGGTGACACCGGGTCGGGTGTCGAGGCTCCAGGTGGTGGGCGCCGTCTGGCGCCAGCCTGTCGCGAGCAGCGGTCGGAGCTCACCGGAGGTGGGGTCCCGCTCGATGAGCGGTTCGGTGACGTTGGAGCGGACGACGACGCCGGTCGAGGCGAGTGACGACTCGCAGGGTTCGAGGGTCGGCGGCTCCTGATCGAGCACGATGCGCAGGGTGTTGCCGCCGGCCGCGCCGACCTCGCCTCCGGTGTCGCTGTTCGCGACGGTGCACGCGCTGGTGAACAGCAGCCCCGCGGCGGCGAGTCCGGCGACGAGGGCGGTACCGCCTCTACCGCGGTCGGGCCGCCGTGCAAGAGGCTGGGGAAGACGCGAGGGATGAGGCGGGTCGTGCGGGTCGGAAAGCTGGGCTGACGGACGTACGGAAGACAGCATCGTCTCTCCGATGGGCTGAGTGGGTACTACAGGAGGCGCGGAGCCAGCGGGAGTTGTCTATAAATGCGAACGCAGTTTGCATTTATAGACGGAACCGTAGGCTTGCCCTATGGGGCCGTCAAGAGGTGCGACAAGAGACCCTCAGAAGCGTCAGAACCGGCCGCTTTGAGCTCCCGCACCGCGCTGAGCATGGGATTGATGCTTTCGCTCCCCCGCTCGTGGTGGGTTTCCACGACGCTCCGGACCCCGGTCGGCCGAGTCTGCCGGGCTCCACGGGGGCGGGTCCAGGCGGTTTTCGATCCGGGCCCGTGTTCGACAGGTTGGCCTGAGGCACTTACGCTCCGGGCAGTTCCCTCGACCTTGGAGCACCACCATGACGCTGTACGCCCCGGAGCCACCGCGGTCCGTCTCCCCCGCCCCGCACGACGGAACCGTCCTTCAACTCGCCCCGCTGCCCGCCTCACTTGAGTCCTCTCTCGCGGAGCACCACCGCACGGTGCGACTGGCCGAGCTGCCCGATCCAGCCGGCTATCTGCGGGACCACGGCGACGAGGTGGTGGCGGTCATGACCCGGGCACGGACCGGGGTCTCGCACGACCTCATGGACGCGCTGCCCCGGCTCGGGGCGATCGTCAACTTCGGTGTCGGCTACGAGACGACGGACGTCTCCTATGCCCACGCGCGCGGGATCGAGGTGAGCAACACCCCCGACGTGCTGACCGATTGCGTGGCGGACCTCGCCGTGGGCGGCCTGATCGACGTGATGCGCCGGCTCTCCGCCGCCGACCGTTACGTACGTCGTGGCGAATGGGTTCCCGGCGGCTTCCCCCTCACCACCAAGGTCAGCGGAAAGCGCGTCGGCATTCTCGGCCTCGGCCGGATCGGCCGCGCCATCGCGAGGCGGCTCCAAGGGTTCGACGTCGAGCTGAGCTACCACTCGCGTACCGCCGCGGACGACGTGCCGTACCGGTACGCCGAATCGCCGCACGCCCTCGCCGCCGGCGCCGATGTGCTCGTGGTCGCGGCCGCCGGGGGCGACGGCACCCGGGGTCTGGTCTCCGCCGAAGTGCTCGAAGCGCTCGGGCCGCAGGGCTATCTGGTCAATATCGCGCGGGGCAGTGTCATCGACGAACCGGCGCTGGTCGCCGCCCTCGTGTCGGGCGGGATCGCCGGGGCGGCCCTCGATGTCTTCGCCGACGAACCGCGTGTCCCGGAAGCCCTGATGGGACTCGACTCCGTGGTGCTCCTGCCGCACATCGCCAGTGGTACGCACGAGACGCGCGAGGCGATGGCGGAACTCGCCTTCCGGAACCTCCGGCAGTTCATGACCGAGGGCACCCTGGTCACTCCCGTACCGGGCGCGTGACGCGCGGCGAGACGCACGGCGTGACGCGTCGGCAGCACGCGGAGGGAGCCGGCGAGGTTCTTGTCAGGGTGCGTTCAACTCGATAGGACTGTCCGCGTGGGTGATCACCCGAACTCCCTCGCGGGGTCCGGGAGATCACCTGGTCCCCTGATCCTCGAAGGAAGAAGGAGCCGCTCATGAGCCGTCCGCGATCCACCGAAGTGAGCCGACGCCGCGTCCTGGGCGGAGCGGCCGGGCTGGCCGTCGCCGCGGCAGGGGTGCCGTCCGGCACCGCGTTCGCGGCATCGGCGTCGTCTCCGGCGGATGAGGCGCGTTGGCGCCGACACGCCGCCCGGGTGACGATCACGCGGGACGACTGGGGCGTCGCGCACGTCATGGGCGAGAGCGACGCCGACGCGGTGTTCGGGATGATGTACGCCCAGGCGGAGGACGACTTCAACCGTATCGAGCAGAACTACCTCGTCGCCCTCGGTCGGCTCGCCGAGGCCGAGGGCGAGAGCGCCATCTGGCAGGACCTGCGTCAGCGGCTGTTCCTCGATCCCGAGGCGCTGAAGAAGGACTACGCCAAGTGCCCGGCGTGGCTGCGCGGGTTGATGCGGGCGTGGGCCGACGGACTCAACCACTACCTCGCCACCCACCCGGAGGTGCGCCCGCGCGTGCTCGACCGGTTCGAGCCGTGGATGCCGCTGAGCTTCTCGGAGGGGAGCATCGGCGGCGACATCGAGTCGGTGCTGCTCTCCCAGCTGCAAGCCTTCTACGAGGAGCGGGAGGTGCCGATCACCGACGAGGAACGCGGGCTGGTGCTCCGCGAACCCACGGGGTCGAACGGCATCGCCATCGCGCCCAGCCACACGCGCGACGGCCACGCCCTGCTGCTGATCAATCCGCACACCAGCTTCTTCTTCCGCGCGGAACAGCATGTGACGAGCCGCGAGGGGCTCGATGTCTACGGCGCCGCGACATGGGGGCAGTTCTTCATCTACCAGGGCTTCAACGCGCACACGGGCTGGATGCACACGACGAGTGGCGTCGACAACATCGACGAGTTCGCCGAGACGATCGTGACGGGGGCCGACGGAACCCGTTCCTACCGTTACGGCGACGAACTGCGCCCCGTCGCCGCCAAGACCGTCACCTTGTCCTTCCGTACCCCGGAGGGCGGGCAGGGGAAGCGCGACTTCACCACACTGGCCACGCACCACGGCCCCGTCGTGCGGGAGGCGGACGGCAAGTGGATCGCGTGCGCGCTGATGAACAAGCCCGTCGAGGCGCTCACCCAGAGCTTCCTGCGCACCACGACACGCGACTACTCGCAGTATCTGAAGGTCGCGGGACTGAAGGCGAACAGCTCGAACAACACGCTCTTCGCGGACTCGAAGGGCGAAATAGCCTTCCTGATGCCGCAGTTCATGCCGGTGAGGGACGATCGGTTCAACTATCTCAAGCCCGTCGACGGCAGTGACCCGGCGACCGACTGGCGCGGAACGCACAGCCTGGACAGCATGCCGCGGGCGGTGAACCCCAAGAACGGCTGGGCGTTCAACACCAACAACTGGCCCTGGACCGCCGCCGGTGCGGACAGCCCCGACGCGGCCGACTATCCGCGCTACTTCGACCGGGCCGGCGAGAATCCGCGCGGTCCGCAGGCGATCCGGGTGCTCACCGCGCGCGACGACTTCACCCCTCGGACCCTGATCGAGGCGGCGTTCGACCCGTACCTCACCGCCTTCGCGCGGCTGCTGCCGGGGCTCGTCGCCGCATGGGACCGACTGCCGGAGCACGACGCGCGGAAGGTGAGGCTGGCCGGCCCGGTCGGGCTGCTCCGCGACTGGAACCACCGGTGGTCCGCGAGGTCGACGGCCACATCGGTGGCCGTGTTCTGGGGTGAGGACATCTGGGCGCTCACCTCCCAGGCGGCGGCAGCGGCCGGGATGTCGGGATGGGACTACATCGCCGACCGCGCCACCGACGCCCAGCGGCTCGGCGCGCTGGAGACGGCGACGCAGCGGCTGCGCGGGAACTTCGGCGACTGGCGGGTGCCGTGGGGCGAGATCAACCGCTACCAGCGCAACAACGGTGCGATCGTGCAGGAGTTCAGCGACGCCAAGCCGAGCATCCCCGTGCCTTTCGCCTCGTCGCGCTGGGGCTCCCTCGCCTCGTTCGGGGCCAGGGCCTACCCGGGTACGAAGCGCTACTACGGCACCAGCGGCAACAGTTTCGTGGCGGTGGTGGAGTTCGGACCGCGGCTTCGCGCCTGGGCGGTGACGGCGGGCGGGGTGAGCGGGCACCCCGACTCACCGCACTTCGACGACCAGGCCGAACGCTACGCGAGCGGCGATCTGCGGCCCGTCTACTTCTATCCCGACGACCTCAAGGGGCATGTCGAGCGGAGGTACCGGCCCGGCAGGTGACGGGCGCCCGGGTGCGCGGGCGGGGTGCCTGCCGGGGTGCGTGGACGGGACGCGTGGACGGGGTCAGGCGTGCAGGGTGGGCCGGTAGATCAGCTCCTGGATGTGGTTGTCGAGCGTCCGATGCTCGATCAGCTCCAGGTCGAAGTCCGCCGCGCCCTGGAAGATCGGGTCCAGTCCGGTCCGGCCGGTGATCACCGGGTAGAGCGTGACCTGGACGCGGTCGACCAGACCGGCGGCCATCAGCGCCCTGTTCATCGCCAGGCTGCCGTGCGAGCGCAGCGGTACGGCGGACTCCTCCTTGAGGCGCGCGACGACATCGACGGCGTCGCCACTCACGAGGGTCGCGTCCGGCCAGTCGAGGGATCCTTCCAGGGTGGTGGACACCACCGTCGCCGGAGTGTTCACCATCCGGGTGACCCACGGGTCGCGTACCTCGGACTCCTCGGTGCTCTCCGCCAGCATCCGCGCGAACAGCCGGTAGGTGTTGGCCCCGAAGACCATCCGCTGCTCCTCGCCGTACAAGCCGAGGCGGCGGTCGAGGAGTTCGGGGCCCTGCTTGCCCCAGTAGCCGGTCCAGTCGCCGCCGGCGGCGCCGAAGCCGTCGAGGCTGGAGAAGACGTCGAATGTGTAGGTCGCGGTCACGATGGTCTCCTGAGTGCGGTTGGTGGCCTGTCGGAGATAGAGACTGCCGACCACGGCAGGACTCATCGCCGTAGCGCGCCGGGAGTGAGCTCCCTGATGACCCGTGCGAGTCCCGCCGGCTGCTCCAGGGGGACGTGTCAGGGCGTCAGTACGCCACCGTCTCGCAGAAGGTCTCCGCCCAGGCGGAGGCGCCGTGCTCGTTGGCCGCGCGCACCGTGACGCAGATCTCGTCACCGGAGTACGGGCCCTTGATCGTGTAGCTGGTGCCGCCGGTCGAGTACGTGGTGTCGACGCTCTTCTCGGTGAAGTCGCTGCCCTTGTTGGTGTAGTGGACGTCGTATCTGGTCGCTCGGGGGATCGCCGACCAGCTCACCTTGATCGGCATGTCGCACGCGCCGACGCAGGAGTTGGTGTAGTCGACCCGGTAGCTCGTCATGGCCGGCGGGCGCGAGCCGGCGGCCGTGCCTCCGGCGCCGGACGGATCTCCGCCGTCCGAACCGGAGGAGCCGGCGGATCCTGCCGAGCCCGAGCCGCTGCCGGTGGCGGAGCCGCCGTCGGAGTCAGGGACCGACGAACTGCCGCCGCTCTCCCGGGCGTTCGGTCCGTCCGGCTTCTCCTCGCCGGCCTGCCTCTTCTCGCCGTCCTCGCCCTTCCCGTTTCCTCCCTTGGTAGGCGAACTGGTGGGCGCACTCGGCGAGTTGTCCCCGCCAGGAGTGGCACTCGCGCTGGCGCCCGGCGACTTGGCGCGCGTTCCGTCATCGTCCCCGAAGGGCTGGAGCAGAACGACCGAGCCGCCGCCGACCGTGATGACCGCGACGATGGGCAGAACGATCAGCGTACGGCGGCGGGGCCGCCGTTCCGGCTCCCGCCGGGTAGCGGGGTCGTTGTCCGGCGGGACGACCTCGGGAGGCCCGTCCTTCGGCCGCAGCCCGACGGTCTCCAGGTCCACCGCCTCCTCGCGCACCGGCGCCGCCTCGGCGTCGAGCAGCCGTGCGGACTGCTGCGCCAGGTGCGTGACGACACCGGCAGGCAGCCAGGCGCCGCGCGCGGCGCTGGGCCGGGGCCCCTCGGGGTCCGCCAACAGCTCGTCGACGTCCGGCCGTTGGTCGACGCGCTTCGTCAGACAGCGGGCGATGAACGCCCGCAGCGCGGCGTCCTCGACCCGCGTCAGATCGGGTTCGCCCTCCACGATCTGGAACATCACCGCGTGCTGATTGCTGGCCCTCTGCCCGAAGGGGAGCTGCCCGGTCGCCGCGTACGTCAGCACACACCCGAGGGTGAACACATCGCTCTTGGCCCCCACGCGCTCCCCGAGCACCTGCTCGGGCGACATGAACCCCGGGGAGCCGATAACCATCCCTGTACTGGTCAACAGCGACTCGACGGACGTTTCGAGAGCTCTCGCGATCCCGAAGTCGATGACTTTCGTTCCGTCCACGGTGAGCATCACGTTGGACGGCTTCAGGTCGCGGTGCACGATCCCGGCACCGTGAATGTCCTTGAGCGCCTTCAGGAGTCCGTCGGCGAGGGTGTGCAGGGAGGCGGCCGGCAACGGCCCGTACAGCCGCACGACTTGTTCCAGCGAGAGTCCGGGAACGTACGCCGTGGCGACCCACGGCGGTTCGTCCGCCGGACCCGCGTCGAGGACCGGCGCCGTATACCGCTCGCCGACCTTCCGCGCGGCCTCGATCTCCCGCCGGAACCGCGCCCTGAACTGCCGGTCGGACACGTGCTCTTCGTGTACCACCTTCACGGCCACGGTCCGCCCGTTGTCCGACCGCGCGAGGAACACCCGCCCCATGCCACCCGCACCGAGCCGCCCGAGCAGCAGATACGGCCCGATGCGCGCGGGATCGCTCACCGCGAGCGGCTTGATACCCCCGTCCGCCCCGTCGTCCCGCCCGTCCGGCTCGTCGCGCCCGTCCCCGTCGGTACCGCTCATGATGGTGCCGCTCCCCGTTCTGCCCGCCCGGTCGCGGGTCAACTCGGACGAGACTAGGCGTTGTTCAGGTACGTGGCGAAGCCGAGGTCCGCTAACAGGGGGCCGGGAAGGGGATGCCGCCGCTGATGTGTCTGCTCCATGCTTCGGCGGTCGGCGACTTCCTGGTGCCGGCGCAGATCCGCTCGACGTTCCGACCCGCGTCCAGCTCCCACAACTTGATCACCTGGTCGCCTCCGCCACTGGCCAGAGTCCGGCCGTCGGGGCTGAGCGCCAGCGCCTTGACGCCGCCGGTGTGACCCGTCAGCGGTTCACCGCGGGGAAGCGCCTTCCGGGGCACGGACACGTCCCACAACTGAACGGTCTCCCGCGCACCGCTCATCAGCGTCTTTCCGTCCGGGGTGAAGATCAGGGAACCGACGGTGTTCGTGTCGATGGCCAGCGTGCGCAGCGCGCCGGGTCCGGCCGGGTCGGAGACGTCCCACAGTCGCACCGCGTCCGTTCCCCCGGTGGCAAGGGTGTGCCCGTCCGGGCTGAAGGAGAGCGCGCCGACCCTCGCCGTGTGCGCGCTGAGCGGTTCCCCCAACGGCGCCGCCTGGCTCCGTTCCGAGACGTCCCACAGCCGCACCCGGGCGTCACCCGCCCCGGCGGCCAGTGTGCGCGCGTCCGGGCTGAAGTCCAGGGACTCGATGGCTTCGTCGACTTCGATCAGGGACCGTCCCAGGCTGCTGGGCTGTGCGGGGTCCGCGACGTCCCACAGGAACACGGAGCCCGATTCCGTACCGGTCGCCAGCGTGCGGCCGTCGGAGCTGAAGTCCAGCGCGCAGGCGCCCGCGGCGTGACCGGTCAGTTTCCGCAGGGCTCTGGGCCGCTTCGGGTCGGAGACGTCCCAGAGCAGGACCGTCTCGTCCCGGCTGCCACTGGCCAGTGTCTTCCCGTCGGCGCTGAACGCGAGGGCACACACCGTGTACGTGTGCACCTTCCGCGGTTCGCTCAGGAGTACGGGCCGGGCACGGTCGGAGACGTTCCACAGTCGCACCGACTTGTCGAAGTGCCCACTGGCCAGGGTCCGCCCGTCCGGGCTGAACGCCAGGGCGTCGACGGAGTTGGGGAAGGAACGGCCGAGGGTACGGCCGATGGGCAGATGCACCGGCAGTTTCCACATCCGGACCGTCCGTGCCTGGTCACCGGCGATCAACGTCCTTCCATCGGGGGCGAAGACCAGGACGCCGGCGTTCCCGGTATGACCCGCCAGCGGAGCACCGAGAGGTACGGGGGCGGTGGGATCCGAGAGGTTCCAGAGCTGGACCGAGGCGTCGTCGGATGCCGCGGCCACCGACAGGCCGTCGTCGGCGAACGCCAACGACTCGATGCCGTGGGCAAGGTCCGTGACGGGCTGCCCACGGGGCGCGATCCGCTCCGGCTTCGAGATGTCCCACACCCGCAGCGTCTTGTCGGAGCTCCCGGTGACCACGGTGCGGCCGTCCGGGCTCACCACCAGCGCGCTCACCATCCGCTCGTGCCCCTTCGGCGCGCTGCCCAGGATCTCCGGACGCTTCGGGTCGGCGATGTCCCACACCCGGAATCCCATGCCCCCCGGACTGGTCACCAGTCTGCGCCCGTCGGGAGTGAACGCCAGATGGTCGACGTCCATCGCCCCCTCCGCGCTCCGGCCCAGAAGCTCGGGGTCGGCCCGATTGGACACGTCCCACAGGCGCAGTCCGGGGTCACCGCCGACCACGCGGACGGCGGGGTAACTCCCCGTCGCCAGGACCCGCCCGTCCGGGCTGAAGGCAAGGGTGTGCACCCCCGCGGCCTGCTCGTACCCGGGCAGAGGCGGGCCCAGGGGCTCCGGACGCCCGGACTCCGAGAGGTCCCACAACCGGACCGAGCTGTCGTGGCTGCCGGTGGCCAGGGTGCGCCCGTCCGGGCTGAACGCCAGCGCGCAGACGCCGTCGGCGAATCCGGTCAGCGGTTCGCCCCGTGGTCTCGGCCGCGTCATGTCCGAGATGTCCCACAGCCGGACCGTGTTGTCGAAGCTGCCGGTGACCAGGGTGCGTCCGTCCGGGGCGAGCGCCAGCGCGCAGACGGCGGCGCGATGAGCGGTGAAGGGCGTGGACAGCGGCCCGTTGGCGGCCGTGGTCAGACGTGAGTAGCTGTCCCCGCCCGGGTTCATCCGCTGGGCGATCGCGTCGAGTTGGGCCGCGACGGACACGTCGGTGCCGCTCAACCGGTCGGCGGTGGCGATGACTTGGTTGTAGAGAACGAGATCCCGCTGCCGTTCGGCCTCCTGTTGCTGCCCACGGGCCTCGCGTTGCTGTGTGAACGCCGCGACCGCGCCGACGCCGGCCAGCAGGGCGAGCACCGCGAGCGTGGCCGTGATCCCCGCCCGCACCCGGCCGGTGCGGCGCCGGGCATGGGCGGAGGCCGCCAGGAACTCCCGTGCGGTGGTGCTCGGTTCGTCCGGCCGGGCGCCGGCGGCCCAGGACTCGGCCGTCTCCAGCCGGCTCCCCCCGTAGAGCAGCGACGACTCGTGTCCGCCCTCGTGCCACGCTTCCGCGGCGTCCTCCAGACGCTGGAGGGTCAGCCGGCCGCCGCGGTCGTCGTCGATCCATCCCTTCAGCAGGGGCCAGCTTGTCAGCAGCACCTCGTGGGAGATCTCCACCGAGTCCAACTGCACTGTCAGCAGGCGGGCCTTGGTGAACGCCTCCAATACCAGCGCCGCTCTCGGTCCGTCGCCGGTGGCACGGATCAGCTCCTCCCGCGCGACGCGCCGGCGGGTGTCCTCGGTCCCGTCGCCGATGTTCACCAGGCGGAGCAGAAGCGAACGGGCGAGCCCACGGTCGGTCTCGTCCAGGGCGCCGTACACGGAGTCGGCGGTCCTGGCGACCGCGTTCTTGATGCCGCCGGTGTCCACGTAGCCCTGAACGGACAGGACACGGCCGGTGCGCTCCTGCCAGCAGGACCGCAGCGCGTGTGCCAGCAGCGGCAGTCGGCCCGTCTCATAGCCGCCGGTGCCCTCGGCTCCCCCGCGCCACGACGCCCCGAGGTCGGTCAGCAGCAGCTCCTCCAAGCCGGCTTCGACCTCCAGGCCGACGTCCTCGGCGGGGTAGACGATCGCCTGACGGAGCTCCGCCTCCGACATCGGGCCGACGACCAGCGGGGAGTCCTCCAGCGCGGCGCGCAGCCGTGGGTGGTCGACGCACCTCGTGTAGAAGTCCGCGCGGAGGCCGACGACGACCAGGGCGGCGCGGCCCTCCCGTACCTCCGAGAGGCTGTCGAGCACCTCGATGAAGGTACGTCGCTGCCGCTCGTCCGTGCAGACGGTGAACAGCTCCTCGAACTGGTCCACCACGATCACCGCACCGTCGCCCGGCCGCTCCGGGGACGACAGCCCCGCCAGCGCCTTCCGCGGGTCCGCGACGAGTTCCGCGGCGACGTCGCCCGTCTCGCTCCCGGTCAGCGACGCGATCCCGGCGGCCAGCGCGTGCAGGGGCTCCGATCCCGGCGTGAGGACGATCTTCGGCCAGTGGGCCGAGCCGGGCAGCGCTCCCCGGTCCAGCCGGGGCAGCAGCCCGGCCCGTAACAGCGAGGTCTTCCCCGCCCCCGATGGAGCGACGACCATCTGCGTGCCGCCGGTGCGCAGCCGCCGGTCGAGGCGGGTGGTCAACTCCGCGACGAGCTGGTCGCGTCCGAAGAACCACCGCGCGGAATCCGCCCCGAAGGCGGCCAGACCGGGATAGGGACACTCCCGGGACGGGTCCCCCTTCTCGGAACGCCGCCGGCGGCGCGTGCCGTGCGTGTAGGTGATGTACACGTCCCGTCCCGCGACGATCGCGGTGGCGCCTCGGGAGGCGCGCGCGTCGAGGCGGTTGCCCTCGGGCGGCGGGTCGGAGGCGTTCGGCCCGGGGTTCTCGTCGTCGCCCGTGGGGGAGCTCATCGCTCACTCACCGGTGACATGCACGTCCCGGCCGCCCTGGATCACCCGACCGCCCCGGGAAGCTGTCGCGGTCATCGTGATCACATCGCCGGCCGTTGGTTCCGGGGGCTCGAACTCCTCCAGTACGCGGCGGAGTTCGGCCGCCAGGGACGGGTCGGCCACGAGCAGCCTGCGCAGCCTCGACCGCCATTCCACGACGAGGCCCCGCTCGGCCTCGGCGTCCTCGGCCTCCCGAGCGGCGATCACGTCCGCACGGGTCTCCTCCAGCTCGGCCTCGACGGTGCCGGCGCGGTCGGGGTAGACCCGGCGCCACAGCGTGCCGAGCGAGGTCTGCACCTTCTCCCAGCCGCTGGTGGCCAGTTGCTGCACCACCACGGTGGCCGCCGACGAGGCGAGCGCCGCCAACTCAGCTTCCATCACTGCCTCCTGTTCGCCGACGGTCCGTCAGACCCCGTGTATAACCCTTGTTTTCCGTCCTCCGCCACCGGGTTCACGGATCGTGCACACAGCGGGGCCGCAGCAAGCCCTGTTCGCGGCGACGGGCCCGAGTCCAGTCATGGCGGGCAACTTATCTCACATGGTTGACCGGCCATTCCGTACGCGTCACGCGCGGGTGGAGGCGAGTTCGATGACCGTGATGTCGGACGGGGCGCCCACCCGTACCGGCGGGCCCGCCGCTCCGGCGCCGCGGGTGACGTACAGCTTGGTGGGGCCGTAGGTGGCGAGACCGGCGGCCGTGGGGTTGGTCAGTTGGGCGATGAGGTTACCTGGCCAGAGCTGACCGCCGTGGGTGTGCCCGGACAGTTGCAGATCGACGTGGTACTCGGCGGCCTGGTGGACCTGGACCGGCTGGTGTGCGAGGAGGATGGCGGCGCGGGTCCTGTCGCGGTCCGCGAGGGCTCTGGCGTAGTCAGGTCCTTCGCCGTGTGCTGTGGCGGTCAGGTCGTTCACGCCCGCCAGGTCGAATCCGGGCATCTCGGTACGGGAGTTCAGCAGCGGGTGCAGGCCGAGTTCGCGTATCTCGTCGATCCAGGCCTCGGCTCCGGAGAAGTAGTCGTGGTTGCCGGTGACGAAGAAGGCGCCGTGGCGTGCCCGCAGGCGGGAGAGCGGTTCGGCGGCAGGGGCGAGGTCTTGGACGGTGCCGTCGGCCAAGTCGCCGACCACGGCGATCAGATCGGGCTGGGTCGCGTTGATGGTGTCGACGACCCGCTCCGTGAAGCCACGCCCCAGGATCGGCCCCAGATGAAGGTCGCTGACGACCGCGACGCGGAAGCCGTGCGCGCTGCGCGGCAGTTTGGCCAGCGGGACGGTCAGGCGTTTCACCCGCGGGCCTTTCAGGACGCTGTACGTGCCGTGCCCCACCGTGCCGAGAGCGACCGCCGCCGCGGCGCCGCCCACGGTGCGGGCGATGAAGACCCGTCGTGACGCTGGGCTCGGCAGGGGGACCGGGCGGGCCTGCGGACCGTCGTCCGCGCGCGTATCGGTCGGCGACTTGACCGCGCCCCACCGGTGGAACAGGGGACGCACAAATTCGGCCGCCAGCAATGCGAGTGTCAGATAGAGAAAGAGGGCTGCCCACAAGTAGCCGGGCCAGGACAGCACTTGCTGGAGCCGGAAGGGTGCGTGGGTGAGGCGGGCCGCGGTGGCACCCGCCGCCAGGAGTGGTCCCGTGACGAAGACAAAGGTGGCCAGGAGCCATGGGACGGAGTGACGCCGCATGGTGTCCCGAACGAGGCGCCGCCAGACGTACCAGTGCAGCGCGGTCAGGGCGGCTATCGCGGCAAGTGCGGCCGTCGCGTAAAGAATCGGCATGTTGTTCCTGTGGGTTATAAAAGCCGGTCAGGCGGTCTGTGTCAGGCGAAGACCAGCGGCGACGCGCTACGCGGACCGCATGCCGTCGAGCAACGACACCGTTTCCGACCACAGTTGGCGCTGCACCTGCTCGCCGCGTCCCGGCTCCGGGCACTGCAAGGGCTTGGCGTCGCGTACGGAGAAGTAACCGCCGCTGGTCGACGCGAACGCCGGGTCGGTCACGAGACGCAGGATGATTCCGGCGCCCCTGCGCGGGTCGCCCACCCTGAGCGTGCTCAGCGCACGGTGGAGAACGGCGGAGCCGGGCAGATCCCGTCCCAGGCCGGTGACATTGAAGCCGGGATCGCAGCAGTTGACCGTGGTCCGAGCGGCGTCCAGACGCCGGGCCAGTTCCTGGGTCCACATGATGGTCATCAGCTTCGTGCGGCCGTACAGCGCCATCGATTCGCGCCGCGTGTACGGGTCGGTGTTCCGCAGATCCGTGGCCGGGGCGATGCCGCCTGCCCGCCGGGCCGCCTCCGACGCGACGTTGACGACGCGCGCCGGAGCGGACGCCCGGAGCGTGCCGGTCAGCTCCTCGGTGAGCGCGAAGGGGCCGAGGTAGTTCACCGCGGTCATCTCCGCGAGGCCCTCGGCCGTGATGCGCTGACCGAAGGCGTGCAGGCCCGCGTTGTTGACCAGCGCGTCCACCCGCCCGTACCGCGCGGCGATCTCCCGCCCCGCCCGCCGCGCCTGCGCGACGAGCCCAAGATCGGCGAGGAAGACATCCGCCTGTACGTCGTCGGCCACACTCCCCAGCTCCGTCAGGAGCGCTCCGGCCTTGGCCTCGGACCGGGCCACAATGCCCAGCCGGTAGCCGCGGCGCGCCAGGCCCAGGGCGGTGACGCGGCCCAGTCCGGACGTCGCACCGGTGATCACGGCAACGGGTCGGGTCATGGTCATCATCACTCCATTCGTGAGGTACCTCATGAATCCTGTGTGCGACGATACCCGACACCATGAGCGATCACGAAGCACCAACAGCCGGCACCGACCCAGCGCGTGCGGGCCTGCGGTTCCTGACCGTCGCCCACCAGGTCAGAGGCGCGGTCGACCAGCGCATGGCCGCCGCGGGACTGTCGCTGGCCCGGACCAAACTGCTTCAGCTCCTCGCCTCGCACGGCGGCATGCACCAGGCCGAACTCGCCGAGGCGCTCGGCCAGGCACCCCGCTCGGTCACCCAGGCCGTGGAGGCTCTCGAACGCCTCGGCCTGATCACCCGCGCCACCGACCCCACCGACCGACGCCGCAAGACCGTCGAACTGACGGACAAGGGACGGTCGGCCCTCAGGGCCGGCGAGCACGCCGGCCGACAGGTTCTGCGACAGATCTTCGGAGCCCTCGACCAAGGTCAACTGGCCGATCTGGAAAGGCTGCTCACCCGCACGCGGGCGTCCCTCGACGACGCGCGGCGCGAACGGACCGACGTAGCGGACGAGATGACGCCCGACGTCAGCCCGTAACACCCCACCCGCCCTCATCGCCCCACTGACCGGAACAGATCTCCGCATGGTCCGCCCCGTCCGCCGGGCTGCGGTACGGGGCCCAGGAGCGGTGGCCCATTCGAGGGCCATTTCACGGCGGTGCTTTCGCCTTCGGCGGTCGGACCGGTGCGGCGGGCTAGCTTGGCTGCACCGCCCTGGTGCGGACGCACCTCACGAGCGGCGTAACGGCTGTTCGTGCGCCCTGGTGGTCTCCTGGCGAGCGAGCAGAGGAAGCCTGACATGTCCAACCACTTCACCGGCCTCAGCCTTGGGGCGCCGCTCGGCGACCAGCGTCTCGATCTGTGCGACCTGTACGCCTTCGGGGCACCCGGCGATCCGAGCAGAACCGTTCTGATCCTCAACGCCAATCCCAACGCTGACCCCCTGCACCCCGACGCCGTGTACCGCCTCAACATCGACAACGACGGCGACTACCTGACCGACGTCGCCTTCAGCTGGGTGTTCAGCCGCCCTGCGGCCGACGGCTCGCAGACCTACAGCGTCTTCATGGCGACCGGCCCGGACTCCCGTAAACCCGAGGCAGTGGGCACCAAGATCGTGTCGGACGCGGCGGTCTCCTTCGCCACCGAGGCCAACGTGGTCACCAGCGGCGACTACAAGGTGGCCGCCGGCAGCCGCAGTGACGCCTTCTTCTTCGACTTCGACGGCATCCAGAACCTCTTCGACACCAGCGGCAAGCGGAATTTCACCGAACCGCATCTGAGCGGGGAGTCCCCGTGGACCGGCGTCGACTCCAACAGCACGGCCAACGTCTTCTCGATGGCCGTCGAACTGCCGACCGCCGAGCTGGCGCCCCGGTCCGAGCTGCATGTCTGGGGCCGGTGCAGTGTCCTGCGCGACGGTGAACTCGTACACGCCGACCGGGCCGGGCACCCGTCGGTGAGCAGCTTCTTCAACACCGACGACACCAAGGAGGAGTACAACGCGAGCGAGCCCGTCAACGACAGGGCGCGGTGGACGGACCAGTTCGTCCACCTGCTGGGGCACACCGGCGACTACGCGCGGGAGGAGGCGATCGCCGCGCTCGACGAGCACGGCATCCTGCCGGACGTGCTGCGCTTCGACCCGTCCAAGCCCGCCGCGTACCCCAACGGCCGTACGTTCACGGAAGACGTCATCGACATCCGCGTCGCGTTCCTCACCAAGAACGAGGCCCCGCCCACCGGCCTGTCACCTCACACCGACACCCTGAACCGCTTCCCGTACCTCGGCAACCCGCACCCCGCACCCGCTTCCTGACGGAACCCTGCGGAGACCGGGCTGCGGGCCGGATGAGGAGGAGCTCAGATGAATACATCATTCACGGACAAGGTAGTGCTGGTCACGGGCGCCTCACGAGGAATCGGCCGAGCCGTCGCGCTGGCGTTCGCCCACGAAGGAGCCAAGCTCGTTCTCGCGGCCCGCTCGGTCGACCGACTCGACCGCGTGGAGCAGGAGGTCCGCGATCTGGGTGCGGAGGCACTGTCGGTGCCGACCGACGTGACCTCGAACGACGCTGTGGCAGCCCTCGTGGAAGCCGCAGTCAACCGATTCGGAAGAATCGACGTGCTCGTCAACAACGCCGGAATCGGAAAGGTGAGCGCGGTCGAATCGGCGACGTTCGAGGACGACGTCCGTCAGACCATGCGGGCGAGCCTCTTCGGAATGATCAATGTAACGCAACGTACTCTCCCGGTACTTCGGCGGCAGAAGTCGGGCACGATCGTCAACATGTCATCCGTGATGGGACGTAAAGCGTTTGCCCGATTCGGCTCGTACGCGATCGTCATGCACTCGATCTCCGCGTTCTCGGACAGTCTTCGCCAGGAGCTGGCGGGCACCGGTATCCAGGTCTCGGTGATTCATCCGGCGATCGCCGCCACCGACCTGCTCAGCGACGCGGAGGAAGCGGAGATGCCTCCCCCGTTCCGGCACATGACCCCGCTCTCGTCGCAGGACGTCGCCGTAGCCGTGGTGGCCGCGGTGCGGCACAACAGGCGGCGTGTCGTGCTGCCGCGTACGGCCAACATGCTGCTGCTCGGCGAGGCTCTGTCACCACGCGTCGGCGACCTGATCGCGACCGCGCTGACTCATCGGCAGGTCGCCCGGGTCCTCGGATTGGCCCGGGGAAAGAACTACCACCAGACCCTCGCGAGTCGCCCGAGCGCGTGAACCCGAGCGCGTGAGGAGGAGCTCCGCGGCCACCGGACGATTCCGGGACGGGCCTCGGGGTGCGGGGCTCGCACGTTGTCAGGGGTCCCACTGGTACCGCGGTACCAGTGGGGCCGCGAAGAGTCGCCCGCAGGTCCAGTGAGTGTGTCTTTTCCGCCCGTAGCTTCGGAAGCGGAGGTCACGGACATTCCGTGGCCGGTATCGGAGCACGAAGGGCGATCTCGATGATCGAAGCACGAGAGCTGACCAAGCGGTACGGCGACAAGACGGTCGTGGACCGTCTCAGCTTCTCCGTCAAGCCTGGTGAGGTGACCGGGTTCCTCGGCCCAACGGGGCGGGGAAGTCGACGACCGTGCGGATGATCGTCGGTCTGGACACGCCCACCGGGGGCTCCGTCACCGTCAATGGGCGTGCGTACGCGAAGCACGCGGCGCCGCTGCATGAGATCGGTACTCTGCTCGACGCCAAGTCCGTCCACCCCGGGCGCAGCGCGCGCGGACATCTGATGGCGCTGGCGCACACGCACGGCATCGCGCGCCGCCGGGTGGACGAGGTGATCGAGCTGGCCGGGCTGACGAGTGTGGCCGGGAAGCGGGTGGGGGCCTTCTCGCTCGGGATGGGGCAGCGGCTCGGTATCGCCGCGGCGCTCCTCGGTGATCCGGACATCGTCATGCTGGACGAGCCGGTCAACGGACTTGACCCGGAGGGGGTGCTGTGGGTGCGCAACCTCCTTCGCGGGCTGGCCGAGGAGGGCCGGGCGGTGATGCTCTCCTCGCACCTGATGAGCGAGATAGCGCTGATCGCCGACCATCTGGTCATCGTCGGCCGCGGAAGACTGCTCGCGGACACCACGCTGGACGACTTCACCCTGTCCGCCGGCGGAGGTGGCGTGAAAGTCGTCACCGACCAGGCGGAGCGGCTGCGGCCACTGCTGGCGAGCCCGGATGTGGTGATCACCTCGGACTCCGCCGCGGAGTTGGTGGTCTCCGGACGTACCGCCCGGGAGATCGGGACGATCGCCGCCTCTCACGGGGTGCCGCTGTACGAGCTGACCCCGCAGTCCGCCTCCTTGGAGACGGCTTTCATGGACCTCACCCGCGACGCCGTGGAGTACCACAGCGCGTCCGTGAACACCGATCGAAAGGCCGCGTGATGACCACCTCCTCACTTTCCGTGGCGCCCGCCGCCGCGACGACGGTGCGCAAGGTGACGCACCGTGGGGTGCTGCGCTCGGAGTGGGCCAAGTTCTGGTCGCTGCGCTCCAGTTGGATCACCCTGACCGTCTCCGTGGTCGTACTGCTCGCCTTCGGGGCGATCGCCGCCTACATGTACAGCCCGGGGGCGGCTGCGGGCGACGGCCCGATGTCCCCGGAGGGCTCCACCGACGCGGTCAGCCTGTCGCTGATGGGCGTGGGGTTCGCGTCGCTGATCGTAGGCTCGCTCGGAGTGCTGTTGTTCGCGGGCGAGTACAGCACGGGCATGATCCGCTCCACGCTCGCGGCGGTCCCCAGACGGCTGCCGGTGCTGTTCTCCAAGAGCGCCGTGGTGGCGGCGCTGGTGCTGGGCCTCAGTACGATCGGCGCGTTCGTGGCGTTCCAGCTGGGCGCGGTCGGCCTGGACGGCGAGAAGATCGCCCTGTCGCTGGGGGACGACGGTGTGCTGCGCGGCCTGCTCGGTGCCGGGGTCTATCTGGCCCTCGTGGCGGTGTTCGGGGTGGCCCTGGGGGCGCTGCTGCGCTCTCCTGCCGGGGGCATCACCGCCCTGGTCGGTATCCTGATGATCCTGCCGAACCTGGTCTCGCTGCTGCCCGCCTCGCTGTCCGACACCCTCCAGCCGTACTTCCCGAGCACTGCCGGAGAAGCCGTGTTCGCCCTGCACCGGTCGGCCGACTCCCTCTCCCCCGGTGCCGGGATCGCGGTCTTCGCCGGCTGGGTGGCACTCGCCCTGACCGCGGCGGCCATCCGGCTGAAGCGGACCGACGCCTGAGCGGGGAAGTGAGGACAAGCGGGCCCATGAGTCCGGACCGCGCGGCTGTCGCCGCGGACCGGGTCCGGGGGGAGGCGCTCCCGCCGCCCCCGGACCCGAGGCTGCCTGGGGACATTCCCTGCTGGACCGGCTGCTGCGGCACCAGCGCCATCTGCAGAGGCTGAACCAGCGGCATCCCTGGCTGCTCGACACCGCGGTGGTGCTGATCGTCGCGGCGATCGGCCTGACCGACCTGCTCTCCGGTGTCAACGACGGACCCTTCGGGGAGCCCGATGACCGCGCCACCCTGCCGATCGCTGTTTCGTACGTGGTGTCCGCCGCGCTCGTCGTGCCGCTGTGGTGGCGCCGCCGCGCCCCGGCCCAGGTGTACTTCGTGATCGCTCTGGTCACCGTCGTTCAGGGAGCGCTGGGCCTCCAGCTGGCTGCCGGGGTCGCCGCGCTCGTCGCCCTGTACACCGTGGCCCGCCACGGTCCTCAGCGGCTGCTGGGCTGGGCCGCCGTCGTGGCCGTCTCGCAGGTACTGGTCCCTGTCCTCGTCCTGCTGCCGGGGGAACACTGGCTGCAGAGCCTGTTCTTCCAGCTGGGGACGGTCACCGCGGCTGCCGCCGTCGGGCTGACGCTGCGTACCCGCCAGATGTATCTGACCGCGCTTGAGGACCGTGCCAGGCGTCTGGAGATCGAACGCGACCAGCGCGAACAGCTCACCGTCGCCGCCGAACGTTCCCGTGTCGCCCGCGAGATGCACGACATCGTCGGCCACAACCTCTCTGTCATGGTCGGTGTCGCCGACGGCGCCGCGGTACTCGCCGCCAGCAGGGGCGAGCAGTCCGAACAGCCTCTGCGCATCATCGGCGACACCGGCCGCCAGGCCATGAGCGAACTGCGGCGGGTCCTCGGCGTCCTGCGCGAGGAGCAGCACGGTGAACGGCCGCTCAGCCCACAGCCGGGTATCCGCGATCTGGACGCCCTTCTGGCGCGGGTCCGCACCGCGGGACTGGGCGTCACCTACCGCACCGTGGGCGACCTCGACACACTCGGCGGCAGCGTGCAGCTGACCGTCTACCGCATCGTCCAGGAAGCCCTGACCAACACCCTCAAGCACGCCGGTGCCGGCTCCGCAGCCGAGGTCACCGTGACGTCGGACGCCGGACAGGTCCGCATCCGGATCGCCGACACCGGAGCGCCGCCGGAGGCAGGCGGGCCGGCGCCGCGGTCCGACGATGCCGGGCACGGCCTGGTCGGCATCCGCCAACGGGCCGCCCTGTACGGCGGCACCACCACCATCGGCCCGCGCGACGACCGGCCCGGCTGGCTCGTCGACGTCGTACTCCACTCGTCCGACAGACCCGCCCCGACGGCACCAGGAGAAGAACCACCGCCATGACCACTGTGCTGATCGCGGACGACCAGCCCCTGCAACGCATGGGTTTCCGCATGCTCATCGCGGGCACCCCCGGCCTGACCTGCGTCGGCGAGGCCGAGCACGGCGCGGAGGCCGTCCGGATGGCAGCCGAACTGCGCCCGGACGTCGTGCTGATGGACATCCGTATGCCCGGCATGGACGGTCTGGAGGCGACCCGCCGGATCACCGCCGCCGGCGGCCGTACGCGCGTCCTCATCGTGACCACCTTCGATCTCGACGAGTACGCCCATGACGGTCTGCGCGCCGGAGCCAGCGGGTTCCTGCTCAAGGACGCCCGCCCCGAGGAGGTCGTCGCCGGCATCCACGCGGTCGCCACCGGCGACGCCGTCGTGGCCCCGAGCCTGACCCGGCGGCTGCTGGACGCCTACGCACACCAGGTGCTCGCCCGCGCCGGGACCCCCGCCTCCGAGGATCCCGCGCTGGCCGCCCTCAGCGGGCGGGAGCGGGAAGTACTCGTCGCCATCGGCCGGGGCTGGAACAACGCGGAGATCGCCGAACGGCTCGTCCTCACCGAATCCACGGTGAAGAAGCACGTCGGCCGGGTCCTCGCCAAGATCGGGGCCAGGGACCGCGTCCAGGCCGTGATCATCGCGTACGACGCGGGGCTGGTCCAGGCGAAGCCGTAGCGGAACGTGGGGGCGGGTGGCGACCGTCTCACCGAGCGATCGGCACGGGTGTGTCAAACTCCTTGATATGCGTGAATATGAAGATCAGCCGCTGGGCTTCCTGCTCTACCAGGTGATGGCCGCACTGCGTCCGCTTACGGCGGCGGAACTCCAGCCGCTCGGCATCGGGTTGCCGGAGTTCGTGTGTATGCGCAACCTGTCCATGTTCCCGTCCCAGTCCAACGCGGAACTGGCCCGCCATGCCGGTGTGTCGCCGCAGGCGATGAACAAGGTCGTGCGGGATCTCCAGGAGATGGGCGCGATCGAGCGGCCGGCGACGGTGTCGTCGGGCAGGAGCCTGCCCGCCCGGCTGACGACCAAGGGCAAGGCCCTTTTCAAGGAGGCCGAGGCGGCGGTGCGTATCGCGGACGACCGCCTGATGACCCAGCTCGCGTCCGGTGAGCGGCTTGAGCTGAAGAAGCTGCTCCACGCGATCGACGCGCGCAACGTCGGGGGCGGGGCGACGGCGGTTCGGTCACGCCGGAGCGTGGCGAAGTAGCGGGCGGGCGCCGCGCGCGCCGGGGGTCCCCCTGTCACGCTCCGTCGACGACGGTCAGCTCGCGCCGGCGGGTCCCCAGCCGCTCGGCGCCCGTCTCGGTCACGACGACGGTGTCGCCCCACGTGACGTCGTGGGTCCGCGGCGAAGGGGTGGGAGCCTCGGGTACCTCAAGGAACGGCTTGAGGATGAATGTGGTGTTCGCCGTGATCGGCAGCTCGGCCAGATGGGACACGTCGCGGTTGGGGATGAGCAGCGGTCCGTCGTTGCCGAGCCCGCGGCCGTGGAGAAGGGTGAGCATGTGCCCGTCGTCCGCGCCCGCCGCGGACTCCACGGCCGCGAAGACATCACCCCACAGTTTCCCCCGGCCGCATCGTTTCCCGGGCGATGTCGAACGCCGCCGCGTTGCGCTCGAAGATCTCGCGTGCCCTGGCCGAGGGGGACCCGACCACCAGGGGCTGGGCCACCTGGGCCTGGTAGCCCCGGATCTCGGGCATCAGCTCCGTGGCGACGTATGTGCCCCGTGCGAGGACTCCCGGCGGCGGGGTCACGTATCGATGCCGCATCGCGCCCCACGGGCCGGGTGCCCAGGCGATGTGCAACACGTCCGCGCCTGCCCGGACTTGCGCCAGCAGCATCTGCCCGAACACCTCGGCCTGGGCCACACCCTCCCGGGCCGAGGCCGCCATCGCGGCGAGCGCCGCCTCGCCCGCGCGCACACTGGCCGCGAGGCGGGGCGATCTCCTCCACGCCCTTGACGTACCGTGCGCGTCCAAGGATTACGGTCCCGTCGACGACGTTCTCGGTGCCGACGGCTTCCGCGACGCGTGCCACGGTGGTGTGCGCCGCGTAGCCCTCGGGCTGTCGGACCGAGGAGTACTCGTCGCCGCGTAGCCCTGCGATGGCCGTACGCCGCGCCACCAGGCCGCGCCGGCGGAGCACCTCCGCGGTGACCTGCCCGTACTCGGGGGCGGTCGAGCCGAACGGTGTCGCGCTGATCCGGTCCTCGATCCAATGGGGGCGCTCCACGGCGTAGTTGCTGTGCTCGCCGCCGAGGATCAGGATCGGGTCGCCCTCGCGCGGAAAGATGGTGACACCGATCGTGTCGGCGATGTAGACGACGTCGTACGACTTGTTGGTGAAGGTCAGCCACTGGGCGGCGATCCGGCCGCTGTCGAGCCGGATCTGCTCGGTGGGGCGGGCGCCGAGCACCTCGTGGACGAAGCCGCCGCTGGACGCGACGTCGGCGGCGAGGTAGTTGACGTGGTCCAGGCGGCGCACCCCGACCCCGTGGCCCGGCTTGGCCTGCGGCTGGTTCTTCAGGCCCGGCTTCAGCTGGTCCGGCGCCCGGTACCACTCGCTCTCCCAGTACAGGGCGAGTTCATGGCCGTCGGGGTCGGTGGTGACGTACAGCGGGCCCAGACCCGGTTCGTCCTCCACCCAGCGCCCGCCGGCCGGTTCTCTCGATCTCTTTCACCCGGCGTTGGAGGGCCGCCTCGCTGGAGGCGCGCAGAGCGGTACGGCGGATGCCCGACGTCGGGTGGGCGGTGACGGTGAGGCTGTGGTGCTCGTAGTCGTCCCAGGTCCGCAGATGGACGGAGTCACCGGAGCGGCCGTTCTCCGTGAGGCCGAGGTACTCGGTGAAGAACCGGACGCTGCCGTGGGGGTCGGGGGTGAGCAGTTCGACATGCCCGAGGTGGGCGATGTCGCCGAGAGGCGGGGCCATGCGGGCCTCCTTAGTGGTGAGGTGCGGCGCCGGCCGGCCGGGGGAAGGCCGTGCCGTCGAAGATCTTCCGTGCGGTGCGTACGACGGCGGTGTGCCTGGCCACCGGGGCGGCGCCGGCGCTGTCGTACTCGACACCGGCCTCGATTTCGAGGAATCCGGTGGGGTGTTCGATACGCAGCCGGTCCCCGTGCGCGGGCAGGCGCGCCACGCCCTGGCCGACGCCTCCGTCGACGCGCAGCCCGGCGGCGACGCTCGCCGCGCCGAGCACACCGATGGAGGTGTGGCAGCGCACCGGGATGAAGGTGCGGGTCATGACCGCGCCGCCGTGCCGCGGGGGCGCGAGCAGGCTGAGTTTGGGCACGGTGACGGCTTCGACATCGCCGAGCCCCATCGCCCTGCCCGCCTTCAGCCGGATCTCCCGGAGCCGTTCGGCGAGATCCGAGTCCTCCTCCAGGTCCCGTGGGGTCTCGTAGCCGGTGACGCCGAGGGAGGCCGCGGCGATCAGTACGGTCGGCATGCCGTTGTCCACACAGGTCACCGGCAGGCCGACGACGGTGTCGCGGGCGTGGCCCGTGGGCAGCAGGGGGCTCCTGCCCACCGGGAACTCGATCATCACGGGTGCGGCCGTACCCGGCACCCCCGAGATCTCGGTGGTGCCGGTGTAGTCGATCCGGCCGCCGGGGGTGGCGAAGCTCGCGACGGCGAGGTCACCGGTGTTGAGCATGCGGATGCGTACGGAGGTGCGGTCATCCCCCGCGGCGACCAGTCCGCGTTCGACGGCGAACGGGCCTACCCCGGCCAGGATGTTGCCGCAGTTCTGCCGGCCGGTGACCTCGGGCCGGTCGACGGCGACCTGGAGGAACAGATAGTCGACGTCCGCCTCGGGATCGTCCGACCTGGAGACCACGGCGACCTTGCTGGTCAGCGGGTGCGCCCCGCCCAGGCCGTCGATCTGGCGCGGATCGGGGCTGCCCACGATCCGCAGCAGCAGCTCGTCGCGCGCGGCGGTGTCGGCGGGCAGGTCATCGGCCAGGAAGTAGGCGCCCTTGGAGGTGCCGCCGCGCATCAGCATGCAGCGTGCCCCTCCGGGGCCGGTCATGACCCCGCTCCGTCCGTCTCGTACTCCTCGTGGGACTTGTACGTCACGCCCAGCCGTGCCAGCGTCTCGCGCAACCCGTAGCGGTCCAGGCCGAGTTGGCCCCCGATGAAGGCGGCGCGCGCGGCGGCCTCCTTGTTCTCGCGGGCCTCAGACGCCCCGGCCGCCCGGCCTGCGCGCTCGCGGGGCACGACCACCACGCCGTCGTCGTCGGCGAGGATCACGTCGCCGGGGCGGATCATCTGGCCGCCGATCACGACCGGCACGTTGACCGAGCCACCGGTCGCCTTCACGGTGCCCTGCGCGGACACGGCGGCGGACCACACGGGGAAACCCACCTCGCGGAGTTCGGCGGTGTCGCGGACGCCCGCGTCGATGACCAGGCCGCGTACGCCGCGCCGTTGGAGCGCGGTGGCGAACAACTCGCCCACCATGCCGTCGGTGGAGGGCGAGGTGGTCGTGACGACCAGGATGTCGCCCTCGCCGCACTGCTCGACGGCGGCGTGGATCATGAGGTTGTCGCCGGGCCAGGAGAGCACCGTGACCGCGGTGCCCGCGACCCTGACGCCCCGCTGGATCGGACGCAGACGCGTGCCGAGCAGACCGGTGCGGCCCATCGCCTCGTGCACGGTGGCGACCCCGTAACCGGCGAGCGCGTCGACGTCCTTCGCCGCCGCCTTCGGGGGGTTGGTGACGATGACTCCGCTCATGCCAGCTCCTTCGCGATCTGGGGGAACGGCCGCATGTAGGCCTCGGCCATGGTGTTGTGCGCCAGGCCCAGGTTCGGTCCGGCGTTGCGCCTGAGCTGGACACCGCGGCGGACGGCGAGATCGGTGTAGTACGCCCACAGGTGCCGCTGGGCGCCGAGACACTCCATGGCCTCGCGCTTCGTGTCCCACACCTCGGTGATGTCGAGCAGGACCTCGGGTCTGAAGCCGCTCATCTCCGGCTGGTGCGGCTCGAAGAAGAAGACCGGCGGGGCGCCGATGATCTCGCCGGGGCCCGGGTAGCCGATGGCCTGGGCGAGGATCCTGGCCCCCAGCGCCATCCGGTTGGCGGCCGGGTGGTCGCCGTTGTAGGGGTCGTCGGCCGGGTGGGTGAGCACGACGTCGGGCTGGGTCTCGCGGTAGACCTCGACCAGCTTGTCGGTCAGCTCGGCGGTGGCGGTGAGCGGGTAGTCGCCGGCGTCGAAGAAGCGGACGCCGGCACCGAGGGTGGCGGCGGCGCGCTCGGCCTCGTCCTGCCGTATCGCCTTGATCTCCGCCAGTTTCCTGCCCTCGCGCCAGGCCTTGGCGGACTCACCGCGCTCGCCGAAGGTCAGACAGGCGATGGTGACCTTCTCTCCGCGGGCGGCGCTCAGGGCGATGGCTCCGCCCGCCCGCCACACGAAGTCCCCGGCGTGCGCGGTGACGACCAGCGTGGACCGTTGTGGGGCGGGCGCGTTGCCGTACGTCATCGGTCAGCTCTCCTTCGGGCCGGTGTGCGCCCGTCTCGGCCCCGTCAGTCGCGCAAGGCGTCGATCACACTGCCGAGGTGGGCGCGGACGGCCTCTTCGGCCGCCTGCGGGTTTCTGGCCCTGATCGCGGCGATCACTGCCAGATGCTCGTTCAAGGACTGCTGGGGACGTCCCGGTCTCAGCGCGAGCTGGAAACCGTGGCGCACCAGCTGTGCGTTGAGGCGCTCAAGGAGCTCCACGGCCGTCCGCTGCCCGGAGAACTCCCGGATCCTGGCGTGCAGTTGATGGTTGAGGTCGGAGTAGGTCAGCGGTTCGCCGTCGGCGACGGCCTTGGTCATCGCCGCGCCCAGGTCCGCCAGTTGGGTCAGCTGTTCGTCGCTCGCGCGGACGGCGGTCTTGGCGGCGCACAGTCCTTCGAGGGCCATGCGGCACTCGGTGATGGCGACCGCCTCCTCGACGGTCACCACCCGGACCCGCGAACCGCGGTTGCGGATCCGCTCGACCAGTCCCTCCGACTCCAGCTCGATCAGCGCCGCCCGGACGCTGGCCCGTGTCACACCGAGCCGCTCGGCGAGCTCGTTCTCCACCAGCCGCTGGGCCGGTGCCATCTCGCCCCGCAGGATGGCCTGCCGCAGCTCCACGAGAGCGTGCTGCCTGGCCTGCTTCCCGGTGCCTGGACGGACTTCTGTCGGCATGGCGCCCTTCCTGAGTGGCTGCCGGTCGAACGTAGAGCGAGCCGGACAATATTGTCAACAATTTCGTCCGACTATTGTCTGACGGCGGAGCCCGCCGCCCAGGGGTGAGCCGGTCCGGCGCCGCTTGCGTCCGCTGGGGTACGGCCCGGCCGAGGCCTACTACCGGTGGGGTACGCATGGTGTCAGCCGTGGGCCGACGCCCCGGACCGGCCCGCCACCGCAGGATCAAGGGCATGACTTCGCCCACCACTTCCGGCCGCGCCAGTGCTGCCTTTGCCGGCACGCTCGTGGGAACCGCCGCCGGAATCCTGCTGGTTGCCGCCGCCGGAACGTTCTCCATGACGGTCGGCGGCATCTTCGCCGCCCTGGCGATCGGCGTACCCGCGGTGAGCGGTGCCGTGGTGGGCGCGGCTCTCACACCAGGTCACACTCGCTGGAATTCGAGGTAGATAGCGTGTCTTCCCCTCGCGGCTCCGCCGCGCCTTTCGCCCCGCCCCCGCCCGACCAGCCGGACCAGGCGCGCGTCGGCCGGTTCGGCGCCCTGGCCGGCTGGGCGCAGCGCCATCGCTGGGCCGCCATCGTGCTCTGGGTGGCCGTTCTGGCCGCCATCACGCTCGGCTCCATGGCCGCAGGCTCCGCCTACAAGAACGACTTCACCCTGCCGGGCACCGACTCGCAGGCGGCGACCGACCTGTTCAAGAAGCACGGCTCGGACCAGGCCGGTGACAGCGTCGAGATCGTCTTCAAGGACCCGCAGGGCATCGCCGGCCGTGAGGACACCGTCGCTCCGATGCTGGCCCAGGTGAAGGGGATGGCAGGCGTCGCCGATGTCCGCAGCCCGTTCACCGACGCCTCGGCGGTGTCGAAGGACGGCACCATCGCCTACGCGTCCGTGACGCTGGACGGCAAGACGGAGGACGTCCCCAGGGAGGACGTCGCGAAGATCATTCACACCGCCCAGGACATCGAGACCGAAGGGCTCCAGGTCGAAGTCGGCGGCGAGGCCGCGCGCAACGCGGAGGACAAGGAGGCGCCGACCGCCGAGCTCGCCGGGATCGTGGCCGCCCTGGTCATCCTCGTCCTGCTCTTCGGCTCCCTGCTCGCGGCGTCCCTGCCGCTGATCACCGCGCTCTTCGCGGTCGGCGGCGCGATCGGCCTGATCGCCCTGGCCTCTCACCTGTTCACCGTCGCCGACTTCACCCCGCCCATCCTGATGCTCGTGGGGCTCGGCGTCGGTGTCGACTACGCGCTGCTGATCTTCTACCGCTACCGCCAGGAACTCCTGGCCGGTGTCCAGCCCGCCGAGGCGGCCCGTAAAGCACTCGACTCCGCCGGCCGCACCGTCTTCTTCGCCGGCTGCACCGTCATCGTCGCCCTGCTGGGCCTGGTCGCCCTCGGCCTCGGCTCCCTCCAGGGCATCGCCCTCGCGGTGGCCGTCACCGTCCTGGTCACCATGGCCGCCTCTCTGGTGCTTCTGCCCGCGCTGCTGGGACTCTTCGGCGGACACATCCAGCGCCACGTCCTCAAGCAGGCCACCAAGGCCACCGCCAAGGGGAAGACCGAGGGCAGCCGCTGGCGCGCCATGGCGCTGGCCGTGCAGCGCCGCCCGATCCCGACCCTCCTGGTCGGCGTCATCGCCCTGCTCGCCCTGTCCGCACCCGCGCTGAGCATGCGCCTGGGCTTCGCCGACTCCGGCAACGACCCCGAGGCCACCACCTCCCGGCAGGCGTACGACCTGCTGGCCGAAGGCTTCGGTCCCGGCTTCAACGGCCCCCTCATCGTCCTGGTCAAGGGCGACGAAGGAGCCGGCCGCAGTGTCCAGGGCGAACTGGCCAAGACGGACGGTGTCGCCGCGGCCAGCCCCGCCCTGCCCTCCGAGGACGGCGCCCTGTCCACCGTCTTCGTCTACCCGACGACCTCGCCCCAGGACGAGGGGACCGTGGACCTTGTCCACCATCTGCGCGACGACGTCGCACCTGTCCTGGAGAACGAAACCGGGGCGGAGGTCCTGGTCGGCGGTGCCACCGCCGCGTCCCAGGACGTCTCCGAAACACTCGCCGGCCGGCTGCCGCTGTTCGTCGCCGTCGTCGTCGGCGTCTCCTCGCTGCTGCTCCTGCTGGTCTTCCGCTCCATCTGGATCCCGGTCAAGGCGGCCATCCTCAACCTGCTGTCCATCTCCGCCGCACTGGGTGTGATCACCCTCGTCTTCCAGCACGGCTGGCTCGGAGCACAGCCAGGACCCATCGAAGCCTTCATCCCCGCACTGATCTTCGCGATCGTGTTCGGACTCTCCATGGACTACGAGGTCTTCCTGATCTCACGCATCCACGAGGAATGGACCCGCACCAAGGACCACTCACTCGCGGTGCGTGAAGGACTCGCCTCCACCGGCAAGGTCATCACCGCGGCGGGAGCCATCATGATCGTCGTCTTCGCCGCGTTCGTCATGAGTTCCGACCGCATGCTCCAGCAGTTCGGACTCGGCCTCGCGGTGGCGATCCTCCTGGACGCGCTGGTCATCCGGTGCCTCATCGTCCCCGCCGTCATGCAGATGCTCGGCAAACGGGCGTGGTGGCTACCGGCGGCGCTGGCCCGGAAACTGCCCAAGGTGTCGATCGAACGCCCCACGGACGCCTGACCGGCCGTAACAGCCCGCGGATGTGCTCAGCTCCGGATACCCGGCTGAGCACATCCGCGCAACTCACGGGCGTACCACGGGAACATCACCCGTCACGCCTCCGTGTGACCGGCCCACCAGCCCAGCACATGG
The DNA here is from genome assembly GCF_042714995.1 of Streptomyces sp. NPDC058665. Classification (NCBI taxonomy): domain Bacteria; kingdom Bacillati; phylum Actinomycetota; class Actinomycetes; order Kitasatosporales; family Streptomycetaceae; genus Streptomyces; species Streptomyces sp. NPDC058665. The sequence continues at coordinate 108,779 of NZ_JBHXRX010000004.1, read as the reverse complement.
CCGATGTGCCTGACCATCAGCCGCTCGCACTCCTCGGCCGCCCCCGCCTCCAACAGGTCGAGCAGGTCCAGGTGTTCACGGGCGGACGCCTGGAGTTCCTCCGTCGCCACCAGATCCGCCAGGCCTGTCAGCCGCGTCTGGGCGCGCAGGTCGGCGACGATGTCGTGCAGCCTCGGGTTGCCGGCCAGCTTCAGCACGGTGAGGTGGAATGTTGTGTCGGCCTGTAGGTAGTGGGCCAGGTCGGCGTCGCGGGCGCCCCGTACGATCTCCTCGGCCAGGCCGCGCAGGTGTGCCAGGTCCGCCTCGTGGAGCTTGCCCGCGAGCCGTCCGACCGCGGGGGCTTCCAGCAGCTGGCGTACGTCGACGATCGCGCGCAGTTCGTCCTCGCTCACCGCGGTGACGCGAAAGCCCTTGTTGCGGACGATGTCGACCATGCCGCGCTTGGCGAGGTTGAGCATCGCCTCGCGGACAGGTGTGGCCGAGACACCGAAGCGAGCGGCCAGGGTCGGGGCCGAGAACACCTCACCGGCGGGCATCTGGCCGGAGACGATGGCCGCGGCGATCGCCTCCTCGACCCGCTCACGCAGGCTGCTCCCGGGTGTGAGCGGCCCCAGAGGAGGGCTGTCCGCAGTCGCCATGAATATCCCCATCACCAATCAACAGCCAATCTCTCTCAGTGCAATGGCACAGCTTACCGAGCGTCTTCCCGCCGCCGGATGTGCCCGCTCAGGATCCGGCGTGGGTGGCGACCACCGTGTCGAGAGCGGCGGCCGGCACACCCCGGCCGTCGGAACGTGGCCAGTGCACGGTGAGTTCGTCGAATCCCGCCGCCGCCACGTCCTGGGCGAACTGCCGGTAGGTGTCCGCGTCCCTGAACGGCCGCGTCTCGTCGAGCGCCACCTGTGCGATGCGGCGGATCCGCTTGCCCGGCGCCACCTCGGCGACGGCGGTGTCCAGGCTCCTGCTCTGCTCCGCGATCGCCGCCAGCCATTCCGTTGGCGCCGGCGACTGGCGATACGGCCCGTACGTCACCCAGGCCGAGCCCAGAAGTGCCGCCACCCGCATGCTCCGAGGGCCCGCCGCGGCGACGGTCAGGGGCACCCGGGGCCGTTGCACACAGCCCGGGATCATGCGCGCGTCCTCGGCGCTGTAGTAGACGCCGCGGTGGTCGGTGCGGTCCTGCTCCAGCAGTGTGGCGAGCAGCGTCGCCCACTCCTCGAAACGGTTGCCGCGCTCCTTGCGGGTCATCGGCGCCTGGCCGAGCACGCGCGCGTCGGCGTCCTCCGCGCCCGCTCCCACCCCCAACTCCAGCCGCCCCGCGGAGACATGGTCGAGGGTCATGACCTCCTTCGCGAACGGCACCGGATGCCGGAAGTTGGGCGTCGCCACCTGTGCGCCGAGACGCACGGTGGACGTCGCCCCGGCCGCCGCGGCGAGCAGCGGCACCGTCGCGAGCCAGGGCCCGTCGGCCAGGTCGCGCCACGAGAGGTGGTCGTACGTCCAGACCGTACGCACCCCGGCCTGCTCGGCTTCACGGACCCCGGCCAGGAATGCCGCCGGGGTCTGGTCGGGCAGGACCAGACACGACAGAACGGGAACAGTCGTCATTTCACTACTCCACCCTGCACCACGGTGCGGTTCCTTCTTCCGTCCCAGAGCAGCGTCTCGTCATCGGTGAGCGGGCCGTCCAGCAGAAGCAGATCGGCGGTCGCGCCCACCTCGACGCGGCCCAGGTCGGGCCGGCCGACGAGTTCCGCGTTCACTCGGGTCGCCGAGCGCAGGGCCGCCTGCCAGCCGATCGCCTCGGCCTGGAGTCTCAGCCCGCACAACTGGTCGTCTTCCAGATCGGCCATCAGGTCGGTCCCGAACCCGACGCGTACCCCGGCCTGTTGGGCAAGCCGCACCGACCTGAGGCCGTGGTCCAGCACTTCGGCGTTCTTGGCGCGCTGCACCGGGCTCAGGGCCACCTCCTGCCAGCGCCTGTCCATCGCGTCGTAGGCCGCGAGGGTCGGTACGAGGAACGCCTGTGCCTCGGCCATCGCGACGGCCGTGTCCTCGTCCAGCAGGTTGCCGTGCTCGATGGAGCGCACTCCGTTGGTGATCGAGTGCCGGATCGCCTCGGGTGAGTAGGCGTGTGCGGCGACGTAACTGCCGCGGCGCCGGGCCTCCTCGGTGACCGCCCGGATCTCCTCGGCCGAGTACTGCGGCACCCTGATCGGGTCGGTGGGCGACACCACACCGCCGGAGGTCATGATCTTCAGGGCGTGCGCGCCGCGGCGGAACCGGTCGCGCGCCGCCACCCGCAGGTCGTCCACTCCGTCGACGACCTGGTTCATGGGCCCCGAGTGGAAGCAGACGTCGGTGTCGGCGGCACGCGGGTCGCCGTGACCGCCCGTCTGGCTCATGGCCGGGCCGGTCCACAGGTATCGCGGGGACTCGATCAGTCCGGCGGCGATCGCCTCGTCAAGGCCCGCGTCGCCCCCCGCGACGTCACGGACCGTGGTGAACCCGCGGCGCAGCGCCCGGCTCAGCCGCCGGGCGCCTGCCAGCGCGACGTAGCTGAGCGGCGCGTTCTCCAGCCGCCACGCGTCGAGGCTGGTCGCGTACGCGTGGAAGTGCGCGTCGATCAGGCCCGGCAGGAGCGAAGCCCCCGCGGCGGCGAGTGTCCGCGAAGCGGTACGGCCCTTGCCCGCGCCGGGTCCGACGGCCACGATCCGCCCGTCGTGGACGACCACGTCGGCTTCGGCGGGCTCGCCCTCGTGCAGCAGCGCGTCGGTGATGACGAGGTCGGCGGTGGTCATGCCGGCGGTGGTCATGAGGCCGCCCTGAGCTGTGCCGTGGCCGACTCGTCGACGGCCCACGGCTGTTGGGTGATGACGACGCCGTAGGCGGACCGGGCCGCCTCGACCGACACGAAACCGTCGATGACGTCCTCCAGGACCCTGGCCGGCTCGCGTTCGAACGCGGGACCGTAACCGCCCCCGCCGCCGGTGATGTTGGCGAGTACGTCCCCCGCCGCGAGCGAGTTGTAGCTGCCGCGGGTGACGACCTCGCGGTCGGTGCCCGGGTTGAGCACGATCCGGGCGGGGACCGCGGGCTCGCCGCCGGCGATCGGCCACGGAGCCGACTTGGTGCGGTAGACCAGCGCGATGCCGGTGGACGGCGCGGTGAACCGGTAGACGCGCTGGACGCCGACGCCGCCGCGATGTCTGCCCGGACCCGAGGTGTCGGGCACATAGCCGTAGCGTTCGATGAACATGGGCGACTTCTGTTCCAGTACCTCGACCGGGTTGTTGCGGCATCCCGGCTCGGACATGTGCATGATGCCGTCTTCGCCGTCGCCACCGGTGTGTCCGCCGAACCCGACGGCCTCGTTGGTCGCTTCGAGCCAGGGCTGACCCGTCCGCGGGTTCGTACCGAGTCCCATCATGGACGAGACGTCGCCGCCGGAGCAGGCGGGAATGCGTTCCGGCATGCCCTGTGCCAGCGCCTTGAGGACGACTTCGCCGGCGAGCAGCCCGGTCCACAGAGTGAACGTGGGCATCGGCGGAACGGCGTGCATGACGCTGCCGGGGTCGGTGACGACCCGCAGCGGGGCGAAGTTGCCGGCCACCACCGGGGTGTCCGGTGTGGTCAGTGCCTTGAACACAAGACTGGAGAGCGCGATCGTCTGACCCACCGGCAGGTTGATGGGGCCGCGTACGTCGCGTTCGCTGCCGGTCCAGTCGATGACGAACTCGTCCTCGGTGACGGTGACCGTGGCCTTGAGGAGGATCTCGCGATCGGTGTCGATGCCGTCGGAGTCGACGATGTCGGTGGCGCTCCAGGTGCCGCGCGGCAGTTGGGCCAGCGCGAGCCGGGCCAGTCGCTCGCCGTGGTCGTTGATCGACCCCATGGCGGCGACGAGTACGTCGGTGCCGTGCTGGGCGGCCAGTTCCTGGGTGCGCCGTACTCCGGTCACGCAGGCCGAGACCTGGGCCTGCAGGTCGCCGATGGTCCTCTCCGGCATCCGCGAGTTGAAGCGGACGATGTCGAAGATCTCCTGGTTGGGCACGCCCGCGCGGTAGAGGCGCGAGCCCGGGAAGAACATGCCTTCCTCGTACATGTCGGTCGAGTCGAGCACATACCCGGGGTTCTTCTGCTTCAGGTCGAGCACATGGATGCGGCACGAGGCGAAGCCGATGAGCCGCTCGTCGACGTGGACCGGTGCGAAGACGAGGGTGTCCAGTGTGTGCGCCGACGACCAGTAGGGGTAGTTCAGCAGGAACACATCACCGGGCGCCATGTTCTCGGCGCCGATGTGCTCGACCGCCCGGCGGATCCCGTAGTCGTTGCCCCGCGTGAAGATCGCGATGCCGGGTGCGTCGGCGACCACGTCGCCGTTCACGTCGTGCACGCCGATCCCGTAGTCGTGGATCTCGTACACCACGGTGTTGTACGCCGTCCGGCACAGGTTGCGGGCCATCTCCTCGGCGGTGGCGAGCAGCGCGTGCCGGATGACCTCAAGGGTGATCGCGTCGGTCACTGGTCCTTCTCCTCGGCCTTGACGCTGATGACGAGTTCGCCGTGCCGCGCCACGCGCAGCCGGTCGCCTGTGTGCAACACGGTGGTGGCGGTGTGCTCGGCGACCACGGCGGGCCCCTCGATCACGTCGCCGACCAGCAGTGACTCCCGGCTGACCAGGCGGTAGGGCACACCCGTGTCGGAGTGGGCGAAGACCTGGCGCCGGCCCAGCACCGGGGGCTCCCCGGCGGTGCGCTCGGGGTGCAGGGGCCAGGCGGGCTTGTCGACGAGGCCGACCGCCCGCAGCCGCAGTGTCACGATCTCGACCGGGTCATCCATGACATGGCCGTAGAGCCGCTCGTGGAGGTCGCGGAAGCTTTCCGCGAGGCTGTCGGCCACGTTCTCGGCCGGGTGGGGCACCGTCGCCGCGTGTTCCTGGCCGGCGTAGCGCAGGTCGACCGAGCGGTGCAGGACGCGGCTCTCGGGGCCGAAGCCCTCCTGGCCCAGGGCCGTGTTCGCCTCGGCCTCCATCGCGGCGAACGCCTCTTCGAAGTACGAGTCCGGCGTGGAGGCCAGAGGGAGCACATCGGTGCGCGCGAAGTCGTGCTGCACGTCGGCCATCAGCATGCCCAGTGCCGAGAACGCGCCCTGTCCCGGCGGCACGATGACGGTCGGGATACCGAGTTCACGGGCCACGTCCACGGCGACCAGTCCGCCGCCGCCACCGAACGAGAGCAGCGCGAAGTCCTTGGGATCGCGGCCGAGTTCGACGGTGATCGCCCGGACCGCGCCGACGATCTTGGTGGTCGAGATGCGTATGACGCCGCGTGCCACCGTACGCAGGCTCATGCCGAGCTGATCGGCGATCGGCCGCAACGACTTGGCCGCGAGATCCTGGTCGAGCACCAGCGAGCCACCGAGCGGTACGTCACTGCCCATGTAGCCGAGTACCAGGGCGGCGTCGGTGAAGGTGGGCCGGGTGCCGCCCCGCCCGTACGCCGCCGGTCCCGGCGATGCCCCGGCACTCTGCGGACCGACCTGGAGCGCACCGGCCGCGTCCAGCCAGGCGATCGAGCCTCCGCCCGCGCCGATGGTGTGGATGTTCAGGGACGTGGTGTTGATGGGCAGCCCCTCGAACTCGGCGCCCTGGTGCAGCACCGGCTCGCCGTCGAGAACCAGCGAGGCGTCCAGGCTGGTGCCGCCCATGTCGATGGTGATCAGGTTGGGGATGGCGATCACCTTCGCCAGTGAGGCGGCGCCCACGACACCGCCGGCCGGACCGGAAAGGATCAGGTTGACCGGCTGCCGGGTCGCCGCTGCCGCTGTCATCGCTCCCCCGCCGGAGCGCGACATCAGGAACCGGCCGGTGAAGCCGCCCTCGTCCAGCCGCTTCGTCAGGGCTTCGAGGTAGGTCCGCATGATCGGTTTGATGTACGCGTCCAGGACCGCTGTCGAGGTGCGCTCGTACTCCCGGTACTCGCCGGACAGTTCATGCGACAGAGTCACTTCGACGCCGGGCGCGACCTCGTGCAGGACCTCACGCATGGCGAGTTCGTGCGCCGGGTTCGCGTACGCGTGCAGGAAGGCGACCGCGACCGCCTGGTACCCGCCGGCGGCGATCTCGGCGGCGACGAGACGTGCGCCTGCCTCGTCGAACGGCGTCGCGACACTGCCGTCGAACAGCGAACGCTCGACCACTTCGAAGGTGTCCCGCCGCTTCAGCAGGGCTTCGGGCTTGCGGTAGGTGAGCGCGTACATCGGCCGCCGGTCGGTGCGCCCGAGCAGATAGACGTCACGGAAACCAGCGGTGGCCACCACCGCCACCTTGGCGCCGGTCCGGGTCAGGAGCGAGTTGAGGCCGAGCGTGGAGCCATGGTTGAAGGTCGTCACCTCGCTCAGCGCCGCCTCGGCGGCGGCGAAGGCCGCGAGCACCCCCTCGGTGGGCTCGGCGGGGGTGGTGGTCACCTTCTCGAACCGCAGTTCCCCGGTCTGCGGGACGAGTTTCACCACATCGGTGAAGGTGCCGCCGACATCGACGGCGACGCGTACTTCAGCCATGTTCAACCTTTCAGCGTTCAGGGAAGTGGTCAGCGCCGGCGGCGGTCGGCGGCTGCCAGCGCCACAGCGGCCAGGATGATGACGCCTGTGACCAGGTCTTTCATCTGCGGATTGACGTTGAGGATGTCGAAGCCGTTGCCGATCAGGGCGATCAGGAAGACACCCACCAGCGAGCGCCAGACCGCGCCGATCCCTCCGTAGATGCTGCTGCCGCCGAGGATGACCGCGGCGATGGCCTGTAGTTCGAGCCCGGTGCCCGCCTGTGGCTGACCGGACGCGAGGCGGGAGACGCCGATCGCGCCGGCGATGCCGACGGCCAGACCGCTGAGCGCGAACACGATGACCTTGACGCGGTCCACGCGTACGCCGGAGAGATGAGCCGCCTCCGGGTTGCCGCCGACGGCGAACACATGCCGGCCGAAGACGGTGCCGTTGAGAAGCAGAGACGCGACGGCGAAGACGGCGATGAGGATGAGGACAGAGAAGAAGATCCCGGCGACCTTGCCGCGCCCGAGTTCGGAGAAGCCGCTCGTGGTCACGGTGATCAGCGAACCGCCGGTGACCAGCACGGCGACGGCCTTGTAGACCAGGCTGGAGGCGAGTGTGGCGAGGAACGAATGCACGTTCAGACGGGTCACGGCCAGCCCGTTGAGGGCGCCCATCACCAGGCCGAGTGCCGGTGCGGCCAGCAGGGCGAGCCATACGCTGCCGGTGGACGTGGCGATCGACGCGGCGACCACGCTGACGACCGAGTACATCGCCGCCGTGGAGAGGTCGAACGCCCCCGAGACGATGACGAACGTACCGGCCACGGCGATGATCGCGAGCGGTGCGTTCTGGTTGAGGATATTCATGATGTTGGTGAAGGACAGGAACGACGACGAGATGATCGACAGCGTCACGAAGACCGCGACCAGCAGAATCAGTGCCGCGTAGTCCCGGGCGAAGGCGATGACTCGGGGGCCGATCGGGGTGCCGCCGTGGACGGCGGCACCCGCGCCGGTCTCGCGCGAGGTTTCGGTGGCGGTCATTGGACGGACTCCTTTGCCTTTCCTGCTTCGCCTGTTCCGGCCGGGTCCGCGACGTCGAACAGCCGCCGGAGAACGTCTTCGACGGCCAGGCCGCGCGGGTCCACCTCGTCAAGTACCTCGCCGCGGCTGACCAGATGGGCCCGGTGGGCGAGGCCGAGTACTTCCTCGTGTTCCGAGGAGATCAGCAGCACCCCGATGCCGCGGACCGCCAGATCGGCGATGAGTTCGTAGATGGCGAGCTTGGCGCCGACGTCGACGCCGCGGGTCGGCTCGTCGAGAATCACCAGCTTCGGGTCGCCGACCAGCCACTTGGCGATCAGAGCCTTCTGCTGGTTGCCGCCGGAGAAGCTCTGCACCGGCAACTCGGGCCTGGCCGGGCGCAGTTCCAGGCGGCGGACCAGCTCGTCCACCTGTTTGCCGACCGCCCTTCGGTCGATCACACCGAGCCGGGAGAACCGGCTCAGAGAGGGGAGCGTCATGTTCTCCGTGACGCTGCGCTGGAGTACGAGACCCTGCCCGTGCCGGTCCTCGGGGACCAGCACCAGGCCCGCGTCACGGCTCTGCCGGGGCGTCGTCCGGCCGAGCGCGCGGCCGGCCAGCGTGACGCTTCCGGCGGTGACCCGGTCGGCGCCGATCAGGGCGCGGGCGATTTCCGTGCGTCCGGAGCCGACCAGCCCCAGCAGACCGACGATCTCGCCGGGCCGTACCTCGAACGAGGCCCGCTTCACACCCCGTTCGCTGGCCAGCGCCTCCACCTTGAGGAGCGGTGCCACCTCCGGGCGGGGCGCGGGCGGCAGCGGCGGGAACGAGACGGCGAGCTCCCGGCCGAGCATCGCCTCCACCAGGGACGACTTGGTCTGGTCCGCCGCCGGCGCCGTACGGATCTTCCGACCGTCGCGCAACACCGTGACGGTGTCGCTGACTTCGAGCACGGCGTCGAGGAAGTGCGACACATAGACGACCGCCCGTCCCTGCGCGGTGAGCTGGCGGATCACCTCGTGCAGCCGCCGGGTCTCGTGTGCGGTGAGCGACGAGGTCGGCTCGTCCATCACGATCACCTTGGCCTGCCGGGCGAGCGCGCGCAGGATCTCGACCTTCTGCTGGTCGGCGATACGCAGATCGCCGACCCGTGCGTCGGGGTCGAGGCCGAACCCCGTGATCTCGTCGAGCTCGGCGAACCGGCGGCCCTGGTCATGTCGCAGAAGGCCGAATCGGCTCTGCTCGACACCGAGGAACACATTCTGGGACACCGTCAGATCACGTACGAGCGAGAGCTCCTGAGCGATCATCACGAGCCCGCGCCGCTGCGCCCGTACCGTGTCCCACCGCCCGACCGGCTGACCGTCGACCCGGACATGCCCGGAATCGGGCGTGTAGACACCGGACACGATCTTGCCGAGGGTGGACTTCCCTGCCCCGTTCTCCCCGACCAGGGCGTGCACGCTGCCCGCGTGCACCGCCAGGTCGATGGCGTCCAGGGCCACTGTTCCGCCGAACCGCTTGGTGATGCCGGTGAGCTCGACGACCGGCTGGGCGGTGACCATCGGCGTCAGCCGTTCCACTCGCCGGTGAAATCCGGGGTCTTGGTCAGCGTCTCCTTGGTCGCGTACGGCTCGGTCCCGCCGATGTCGTCCGCGTTGACGACGGCCTTCGCCGTGCCTCCGTCCATCGCCTTCACCAGCTCCTCCATCGCCGCCTTGCCCATGCTCGCGGGGAAGTTGATGTACGCGCCCTTCCATGTGCCCGCGCGGACGGCGGCCACGGCGTCCTTGGTGCCGCCGGCGCCGGTCAGATAAATGCTGCTCGGCTTGATGCCCGCGTTCTGGAGGGCGATCTGGGCTCCCGCGGCCTCCTGGTCGGCGTTCGACAGGATGACGTTGATGTCCTTGTGGGCCTGGAGCACGTTGCTGATCGCCTTGAGCGAGGTGTCCCTGTCGTACTGGCCCTCGACCGTGCTGACCACCTTGATGTTGGGGTGGGCGCCGAGCACCTTGTTGTAGGCGTCACGGCGGGCCACGTCGAGCGGCGTCGACAGGTTGCCGACGAGCAGTACGACATTGCAGGGATTGATCTCGGCGCAGTAGGTGACCACACCGTCGGCCTGCTTCTCCGCGGCCATGGAGGGGGGCACACCGACGGTGGTGACCACGCCGTCGACCTGCGGTTCCATCTTGTTGATGTCCGGTCCGACGGGGTTGAGCACCGTCGCGACGGGGATCTTCTTGGACAGCGGGAATGCCGCTGCCAGGCCGACACCGTCGTTCGGCACGACGACGACACCGTCGTAGTTTCCGGTGCTGGTGACGTTCTGGAGCTGCGACAGCTGTGTGTTCGAGTCGAACTGGCCGTCGAGGAGCTTCAGGTCGATCTTCTTGCCGGACGCGGCCGCGGCTTCCTTCACGCCTTTGTAGACGGCCTGGTTGTAGCCGTTCTGGCTGGAAGCCGCGAGCACGGCGACCTTGAGGGTGTCGCCGTCCGAGCCGGCCGAATCGGCGGCTCCGCAGGCGGTGAGCAGGAGGGCGGTGGCAGTCAGGGCCACGGTGCCGGAGATACGCAAACTGTTCATCGGAGAGCCTCCGGTTTGATTGCTGTGGCACAGTGATATGTCACACTGCACACTCGGCGAAAGAGTCCGACGGTAACAACTGTGTTTCGGCCAGTTGTCTCAGACGGAGTGGTTTCCCCAGTTCAGCGATTCGCCGGCGGGCGCACGGCGCTGGGGAACCCGCCAGGGGTTGTCGTCGCGCAGCGCCGCAGGCAGCAGCTCCGGCGGGCAGTTCTGGAAGGTCACAGGCCGCAGGAAGCGCTCGATCGCGGCGGTGCCTACAGACGTCGTCCCCGGAGCGGTGGTGGCCGGATAAGGACCTCCGTGCTGCATCGCGGGAGTCACCGCGACACCCGTCGGCCAGCCGTCGAACAGCAAACGGCCCACGCGTTCCCTCAGCACCGCGACGAGCCGGCGCAGCCACGCGTCGTTCTCCCCGGCGCCACGGTGCACCGTGGCCGTCAGCGCGCCCGGGAACAGCTCACCGATCGCCTCCACCAACTGGTCGGGGTGGTCCGGGGCGTAGCGCACGACGATCGACAGCGGGCCGAACGCTTCGTCGAGGAGTGTGCCGCGCCGCTTCAGCAGCTCGTCCAGGCTCACCTCGACCAGGGTCGGTGCGGCCCGGGTCCCACCGTCCGCTTCGTCCCCCACGGCTCCCTCGGCGAGTACGGACAGTCCCGGGGTGGCGAGCACGGTGGCACGGCGCTCGGTGTAGGCGGCGGCTATGCCCTGGTACAGGAGTGGGTGGCTCGGCACCGCGTCCGCAGCCGAGCCGAGGCTGGGGGCGAGGCCGTGGCCCTCGGGAAGGAACAGGAAGCCGGGTTTGGTGCAGAGTTGCCCGGCCGAACCGAACACGCTGGCGACGAAGCCGGACGCGATCGCGTCGGCGCGTTCGGCCAGCGCGCCCGGCGTCACAACAACCGGGTTCACACTGCCCAGTTCACCGTAGAACGGGATCGGGCGCTCGCGTCCGGCGGCGATCCCGGCGAGCAGCCGGCCGACCTTGAAGGACCCGGTGAACGCCGCCGCGGCGATCCGGTCCTCGCGCAACAGCCGTACGGCGGCGTCCTGGTCGAAGACCACTTCGAAAGTCTCGGCGGGCAGGCCTGTCTTGACCAGCGCGGAGCGCACCTTCTCGGCGGTCAGCGCCGACAGACGCGGGTGGCCGGGGTGCGCCTTGAGGACCACCGGACAGCCGGCGGCCAGCGCGGAGGCCGTGTCACCGCCGGCGACCGAGAACGCGAACGGGAAGTTGCTCGCGGCGAACACCAGCACAGGGCCCACCGGCAGATTGAACCGCCGCAGGTCGGGACGGGGGCCCAGGACGAATCCCGCGTCGGCCTCGTCGATACGTACGTCGAGGAACTCCCCCGCGGCGCAGACGTCGGCGAACATCCGCAGCTGCACGACCGTACGCTTCAACTCCCCGGCCAGCCGCGCCTCGGCCAGCCCGGTCTCGGCCATCGCCTGCGGTATCAGTTCCCCGGCGGCGGCCGTCAGTTCGTCCGCTATCGCGTTGAGCACGCGTGCCCGCTCGGCGGGGGAGGTCTCGGTCAGGTCCATCAGCCCTCCTCGGAGGAGAGTGCGGCGATTCCGGAGATCGCGCGTTCCATGGCGGCCCGCACCTGCTTCTCGTGGGTCGGGGTGAGCGGCCCGCGTGGCGGGCGGCACGGACCGCCGAACCGGCCGACCATGTCCATCCCCAACTTGATGGCCTGCACGAACTCCGTCCGTGAGTCCCAGCGGAACACCGTGACCAGTTGCTTGTAGAGCTCCCGCGCCTGCTCGTACCGGCCGGCCGCCAGGTGCTCGTAGATCGCGACGGACTCCGCAGGGAAGGTGTTGGGGAACCCGGCGAACCAGCCGACGGCGCCGTCGAGCATCAGCTCCAGGAGCACGTCGTCGGCGCCCGCGATGATGTCGATGTCGCAGAGCTCGCTGATCTCGAAGGCTCGCCGGACGTCCCCGCTGAACTCCTTGACCGCCACCACCTCGTCGATCTCGGCGAGCCGCGCGACCAGTTGGGGCACGAGATCGACTTTGGTGTCGAACGGGTTGTTGTAGATCATCATCGGCAGGCCGACCTCGGCGATGTGCCGGTAGTGGTCGACCACCTGCTCGTCGCTGGCCCGGTAGAGGGTCGGCGGCAGGGCGAGCACACCGTCGGCGCCGTCCTCCTTGGCCAACTCGGCCCAGCGCTTGGCCTGATGCCAGCCCGCGCCGTGCACACCGGCCACCACCAGCCCGCGCCCGCCCACCGCCTCGACGGCTACCTGGACCACGCGGCGCCGTTCCTCGTCGGTGAGCGACGAGTATTCGCCGAGCGAGCCGTTGGGTCCGACACCGCGGCAGCCGTTGCCGATCAGCCAGTCGCAGTGTTCGGCGTAGCGGTCGTAGTCGACGGCGAGTCCCGCGGGGGCGGAGCTGTCCGCCTTGTAGGGCAGCGTCGTCGCGACGATGACGCCGCCGAGGTCGAATTGTTTGCCGGGCATGGTCTGCCTCTCATTCGATGGGGTCGCAATGAGCAGTACCATGTCACATGCCACACGCCATGAGTAGGCATCGCGCATGGAAAAGACGCGTCCGCGCCCTACAGGGCGGCTCGGCCGTATCTCCAGTAGCCACGGAAGGAGACGTCGGAGCGGGGGACGCCGCGTTCGCCGACGAGATGCCGGCGAACGCCGGTGGCCAGCGACGCCTCGCCCGCGGTCCAGGCGTAGAAGGGCCCTTCCGGGAGCCGGGCACTCTTCACCGCCTCCAGCGCGAGGGAGCCCGGCTTCGCCGGGGTCTTCGTATCGCCTTGGCGGGGCAGCCAGTTGACGGTGGTTCCGGGGAGTGTGACGACATCGTGGCGGATGTCCTCAACGGCGGGGACCTCAAGGAAGACCTCGGCGGGCAGCGTTCCGGCCGAGCGCTCCAGAATCGCGAGAATCGCCGGAAGCGCGCTCTCATCACCCACAAGTAGCTGCCACCGGGCGCCTGTCGAGGGTTGGTAGCCGTATCCCTCGTCGAGGAACGCGACCGTCTCGCCGGGCCTGGCCGCCAGCGCCCAGGCAGTGCCGGGCGCCGGCGGTCCGTCCTCCTCGTGGAGTGAGATCTCCAGATCGAACGCCGAGGCCTCCGGCCGGAACCGCCTGATCGAGTACGACCTGACGCGTGGCCGTCGCCTGCCACTCCGCAAGGTGTGCTGGAGCATCCACCGCCCGCCGGTCGGCAGCACGACCTCGTCGTTGCCGGGGTCGGCGAAGAACAGCCGGCCCGACTGGTCGTACCCGCTCCGCTCAAGGTGCTGGACGTCGGCGCCGCCCAGCGTGACGGACATGAAGTGTGGGCTGACGCGCTCGGCGGCCCGAACGGTGAGTGTCAGCATGCGCCGGTGGCGCGGATGAGGGCTCATGGCAGCTACTGTCCGGCGAATACGGGACGACGTACCACCGGTAAACTGTCATCCGATGCCGAAAACCCGCCAGCCTTCTCCAGGCCCACCGGAACCGCAGGCCATGCCCAGCGGCGCCGGGTGGCTGCCGCACGGCTACCGCCTCGATCCCCACACCCACGACCAGGGGCAGCTCGTCTACGCGGCTGCCGGGACGCTCGCCACCACGACCGAACGCGGCACCTGGGTCGCACCTGCCAACCGTGTGACGTGGACGCCACCCGGCTTCGCCCACTCCCATCGCTTCTACGGCCGCACCGACGCCCGCCTCTTGACCGTCCCGATCGGCCTGTGCGGTGAACTCGTGGACCACCCCAGCGTGTTCGCGGTCAGTCCCCTGCTGCGCGAAGCCGTCCTCGCGCTGACCGACGAGCGGCCGGAAACCCGCCCCGGCGCCCACACCCGGCTGCTCGCGGTAGTCATCGACGAACTCCAGGACACCGCCGAGCAGTCACTGCACCTGCCCGAACCCCGCGACGACCGCCTGCGCGCCGCCACCGACCTCCTGCACGCCGATCCCGCGCGGCCCGCGACCCTGGCCGAGCTGGGACGCGCCGCGGGAGCCGGCGAACGCACCCTGAGCCGCCTGTTCCACACCGAACTCGGCATGAGCTTCCACCAGTGGCGCACCATCCTGCGTATCCACCACGCCCTGGCCCACCTCACCGACGGCACCTCGGTCACCGACACGGCGATGACGTGCGGGTGGTCGAACCCCTCCAGCTTCATCGACGCCTTCAGCTCCGTCGTCGGCCAGACCCCGGGCAGCTACCAGGCAGATCTGCGGGGCAGCCCCAGGCTTCCGTAGCGGCCGGCAGATTGGCGGGTTTCCGGTATCAGCTGTCCATCTGCCGGTTGGACGCACCGTACGGAGAGCTCACAGTGGTGATCACCACGCCGCACCTGGGCGGCTTCCACAAGGAGCTCACCACCATGACCACCACCGGCAAGGACACAACCGTCGCTATCGTAGGAGGCGGCATCGCCGGACTCGCGCTCGGCAACTTCCTCCTCGGCAAGGGCATCGGCTGCGTCGTCCTGGAAAAGCACAGCCGCGAGTACGTGGAACAGCGGCAGAGGGCCGGGGCTCTCGACGCCGGCGGCGTCCGCCGGCTGCGGGAGTGGGGACTGGCCGAGGTCGTCGAAGGCCACAGCCACGGCGACTCCGACGCGGCCATGCCACTGCTGATCGAAGGAGAGAAGCGGCAGTGGAGGACGGGCGGTGACGACGACCCGGACGATGTCGACGGCGCGTACTGCCCCCAGCAGATCCTCGTCCGCAACCTCATCAAGGTCTTCCTCCGCGACGGCGGCGACCTGCGCTTCGGGGCCGAAGACGTTTCCCTGCACGACCTCAGTACCGAGAACCCCCTGGTCCGCTACCGCGACACCGCCGGCTCGACGAAGACCGTCAGCTGCGACTTCGTCGCCGGCAGCGACGGCTTCCACGGCGTCAGCCGGACCGCCGTACCCGCCGGAGTCCTCACCAGCGCCACCCACGAGTTCGGATACGCCTGGCTCACCGTCATGACCGACGTGCCCGCGGACCCCCTGGCCGTACTGGCGGTGCACTCCCGCGGTTTCGCGGCACAGATCACCCGAGGCCCGAACGCGAGCCGCCTCTATCTGCAGTGCCCGCTCACCGACACCGTCGGCCAATGGCCGGACGACCGCGTCTGGAGCGAACTGGAAGCGCGCTTCGGCTCGCCTGTGCCCCAGAAGGGCCCGATCACGAGCAAGCAGGTCGTACCGCTTCGCGGTGTCACCTTCAGCCCCATGAGCCACGGCAGGCTCTACCTTCTCGGGGACGCGGCACACCTCATCTCGCCCGTGAGCGCGCAGGGCATGAGTCTCGCCCTCCACGACGCCGATGTGTTCGCCCGCGCGGTCGTCCACCAAATCTCGGAGCTGGATTCCAGCCTGCTCGACAGCTACTCCGAGACCTGCCTGGACCACACATGGCAGCAGCAGGCGTCGGCGGTCTGGATGACCGAGGCGATGCACGACGCCGGCGACCCCTCCTACGAAGGGGAGTTCCGCCGGCAGATCGCCAGGAAGAATCTGGAAACCATGCTGGAGCCACTGCCGGCGAATCGCCCGTCCGCGTAACCCGGCGCCGAGCGGCCGGCCCCCGGAGGTCGGGCCACTCGGCGACTCCGGGCGCAGGCTACGCTTGCCCCCATGTCTGCCGGGGATCTCATCAATCGCCGCTCCGCGGTGCCGTTCTATTCGCAGCTCAAAGATCTCATCCTCGCGGACATCCAGTCCCGCGGACTGGAACCCGGCGATCGGCTCCCCGGCGACTTCGAGCTGTGTCAGCAGTACGACGTCTCACGCACCGTCGTCCGTCAGGCCATGGGCGAGCTCGAACACGAGGGCGTCATCCGCCGCGAGAGAGGCCGCGGCACGTTCGTCGCGGACACCCACGCCCCGAGCGTCTTCGGGCACGCCTTGATCGGCTACTTCGAGGACATCCAGTCGGGATCGGGAACCCATCACACCGTTGTACGGCGCAAGGGCCTGGTCCCGGCGTCCGAGGCGGTCGCCAAGGACCTGGCGGTCAAGGTCGGCGAGATGGTGGTGGAGGTGCAGCGCGTCCGGTCGATGGACGGCGCACCCTGGGCGCTGACCCTCACCCAACTCCCGCTGTCCGTCGGTGAGGGGCTGCTCACCGCCGATGTGGACGATCTCTCCCTTTTCGGGGTGCTTGAGCAGCGGTTCGGCGTCCGGTTCGATCACGCCCGGCGCCTCATCGAGGCCGGCGTGGCCGCCGACGAGGTGGCGGAGGTGCTCGGCCTGCCCGCCGGGGCTCCCGTCCTGATCATGCGCAGCGTCTCGTACGACGCCGCCGGACGACCGCTGGAGCGGTTCACCGGGCATCACCGAGGAGACCTCAGCCGCCTTGAGGTCGACGTCCGCCGACAGACCGACTGACCGGTCGACCTCCCTGACCTCGCCGGCCGCCGCCGGGCGTCTACGTCGCACACCCCGATGGGTTGACATCCTGTAATTACATTTGCATCATGGCTCTCGCGTTCAATGTCGACCCGCACTGGACCGTGGCATTCGAGCAATGGAGCAATGGAGCCGACTATGGCAGTCCTCCCCAGAACGGCCGCTTTCATCGCGGCAACCACGGCGGTGATCCTGGCGATGGCCGGAACGGTGACCTACAACATCGCCAACAATTCTTCGAACGCGGACGCCGTCACCTGGTGGGTTCCGGACTGGGACTACGACGCGGCCAAGAAACTGGTCACGGCGTTCGAAAAGGAGAACTCCGGCGCCACCGTCAATCTGGTCAAGACGACAGGTGACACGGTCGCCAATCGCACCTCCGTCGCGCTGAACTCCGGAGATGTTCCCGACGTCATCACCGAGTCGACCTCCCGTATCAAGGGCTATGCCCGAAAAGGCCAGTTGACGGACCTCAGCGGCCAGTACGGACCCGCCACGCCCAAGTCCGACTTCGCCCCCGGACTTGTCGAATCGCTCACCGATCAGGGCAAGACGTACGCTGTGCCCTACCGCTGGGCGACAAACGCCCTGATCTACAACCCCGACCTCTTCGAAGCCGCCGGAATCGACTCCCCGCCCAGAACCTGGGCCGAATTCGAGGAAGACGCCAAGAGGCTCACCAAGGGAAATGTCGTCGGGACCGCCTGGCCGATGCAGGGGGATCCGAGTGACCTGACCCTGCGTCTCCTGGACTTCGCGATCTCCGACGGATCGACGATCAATAACGGGGCACCGGAGCTCACCGAGCCCTCGGTCAAGAACGCCCTGGATCTCATCGGTGGATCCATCAGGGCGGGCTGGGCCAGCCCGAGCTCGTTCGAACTGGACAACACCGCCATCCATGAACTGTTCCTCCAGGGACGAGTCGCGATGTATCAAGGCGGTGTTTTCGACGTGGACGACGCGGTCACACATAAAGCACCCATCGCCACTGCCGAGTTGCCGGGTCCGAACGCAAACTCGGTCGGTACCGCACAAGGAAGTGGCTGGGCCTATATCGTGCCGGCCAAGGCCCAGCACAAGGACGCGGCGGAGAAACTGGTCGCCTTCCTCGGTAAGCCGGAAAACATGGCTGCTCTGACGCTGACTTTCCCCGCCCGGCTCAGCGCGTTCAAGGACGCGAAGTTCCAGACCGAACTGCGCGAGCCGTACGTCCGGCAACTCACCGACCACTCCACCCCGGCTCCGGACGATCCCCGCTGGACAGCCACCATTCCAGGCGTGCACAACGAGACCCAGAAAGTGGGTCTTGGGCAGCGGTCGAGCAGCGCGGCAGCGAAGAACATCGTCGCCCAGGCGGACAAGGCGCTCGGCCGATGACCTCGACCCAAGGTGACCTGATGAGTTCTGCGGAATCCACTGCCGTGACCCGGCCGAAGCGTCGCCGTCGCACCGGGCGCCCGGTCGGGCTGATGATGCCGGCGCTCGTTCTCACAGCCCTTATGTTCGTCATCCCTATCGTCTCGACCGTCGTCAGGGTCGTCGGCGACGGCGGCTCGGGTCTGACCCGCCTTTTCTCGACCCCCGACTTCGCCCAAGTCATGTTCAACACAGTCAAATGGACAGTCGGCGCCACCATCGGGGCGATGGTCATCGGTTACGCCGGCGGCATCGTTCTCCGGGCGAAACAGATACGGCTCTCCGGACTGTGGCGCAGCTTGATCATGGTGCCCTGGATCATCCCCGGCGTTGTCGGAGCGACCATCTGGCGCTGGAGCCTGTCCACCGATTACGGGCTGGTCAACCGTTATCTGATGGACCTGGGTATCGTCTCGGGGCCCGTTCACTGGCTGTCGGACCCCTCAATGGTTCTCTGGTCGGTCATGGTCATTCAGATATGGGTGACAGCGCCGTTCGTCGTCCTGATGGTGTCCGCCGCGCTGGCAGGCATTCCCGAGGAACGCTACGAGGCGGCTCGCCTCGACGGCGCTTCCTCCCTCAAGATTCTCTGGTACATCACACTTCCCGGCATCCGCACCACGACCGCGGTCGCCGCGCTGAACCTGGCGATATGGGCCCTGAACTCCTTCACCATCATCTGGGTCACCACCAGCGGAGGACCCGCCGGGGCGTCCACGATCCTGCCCATCCTGCTGTACCAGGCTTTTCAGAACGGTGATGACTCTCTGGTGTACGCGGTCTCAATTCTGCAGCTCGCCATCGGAACCGTCTGCGCCGTTCTGTTCGCTCGGACCATGCGCACAGACCTTCGGGAGCAGTCATGAGTCGACGATCCGCGACGCGAATCGCGGCCGGATTCGGGATGTGGTTCCTGCTCGCCGCACTTCTCGTGTGGAGCCTGGGGCCGGTCGCCGTGGTGCTGTTCACCTCCTTCACGGGCTCATCGGAGATCTACTCCGCCAACGCCCATCTGCTTCCCGACTCATGGACCTTGCAGAACTACGTCACCGTATTCACCAGCTCGAACACACTGCGGGCACTTCTGAACTCACTGATCGTGGGACTCCTCGCGGCTATCGCGACCCTGATCTTCTGCTTCAGTGCCGGGTACGCCCTCGCGCGCTTCCGTTTCCGCTCGTCACGACCGCTCGCGCTGTTCCTTCTGCTCGGTCAGGTGGTCCCGCTCACGGTGGTGTTGCTGCCCCTCTACCAGATCATCAGGTCCCTGAATCTTCTCGACTCCGTGGTAGGCGTCGCCATGGCGCACTTGGTGATCACCGTCCCGCTGGTGACCTGGATGATGCGTAACCAGATCGCGGCGGTGCCGATAGAACTGGAGGAGGCGGCGCAGATCGACGGGGGAAACCGTCTCGACGCCGTCACCTACATCACACTCCCGGTGATTTTCCCGGGTCTGGTCGCCGCGGGGATGTTCGCCTTCCTTCAGTCCTGGCACGAGTTCCTCTTCGCCTCCGTACTGACATCCTCAACAGCCGCGCGCACAGGGCCGGTCGCACTGACCGAATTCGCCACGGAGTTCAACGTGGACTGGGGAGCGACCATGGCCGCCTCGGTGGTGCTGACCGTTCCGGTCATCATCCTGTTCGTGCTGCTGCAACGCCACTTCATCGGAGGTCTCACCGGAGGAGCGGTCAAGGGATGAGAATCACGGACATCCGTTGTGCCCGTATCGGGGAGAGCCCCGTCGTACGGGTCGTGACCGACGAAGGCATCGACGGATTCGCCGAGGTCGAATACACGAAGGCCAATGTCGTGTCCACCCTCGGGATATCGCGCGAACTCCTCATCGGATGCGACCCGACCGAAGTCGAACGCTGCATGATCCGGATCCGCAGGCTGGGGGGATCCAAGCCGTGGGGGGCGATGGTATCCGCCATCGAGATCGCCCTCTGGGACATCGCAGGCAAGGCCGCCGGACTCCCGATTCACCGGCTGCTGGGAGGAAAGGTCCGCGACCGGATCCGTGTCTACAACGGCGGTGTACGACGTCCGCTGGAAGGTCACACTCCTCAGCACTACGCGGATGCCATGGCCTACAGCGCCGCGGCGCCCGAGGGCTTCAGCATCTTCAAGGAAGGCGTCGGACTTCACGGTTTCATGGCGCCCAACACTCCCGATTTCCTCTACAACGAGTTGCGCACCGGTCCGCTGCATCCCAATCGCGGTCCGATGACGCCCAACGCGCTGGCCCATGTCGTCGACTGCGTAGCGGCGATGAAGGACGTACTGGGGCCCGATCGGCGCCTCGCACTCGACATGGGACCGGGGTGGACCGTCTCCGACGCCATCACCGTCCTGCGCCGGCTCGAACCCTTCGACATCGCCTGGGCCGAGGACCTGCTGACCGGAGACTTCGTGCCGTGGGGCGAGGTTGACGGCTATCGCGAGATCACCGGATCGACCGTCATTCCCACCCACACCGGCGAACAGATCTATCTGCGCCAGAACTTCCGCGAACTGATCGACCGCCGGGCCGTTCGGATCATCGGCCCCGACCCCGGAGATGTCGGCGGACTCGCGGAGCTGAAATGGATCGCCGAATTCGCCGACCTCTACGGAATCCAGATCGCACCGCACGGAGTCAGCAGCGGACTGCTGGGACTCGCCGCGCTGATCCAGGTCGGCGCGGTGCTCCCGGACAATCTCATCGCGTTCGAATATCCGGTGGCGCGTGAACCCTGGTGGTACGAGATGGTCTCAGGGCTCGGGGACCCGATCGTCGTGAACGGCCATGTGACGGTCGGCGACGCACCGGGGCTGGGGATCGAGATCGACCGTGAGTTGGCGACAGCGCATCTGGGACCAGGTGCGGAGGACTTCTTCGAGTGGAAGACGGTGCCGGCGCGATGACGAACACACCACTGAGGACGGTCGGTGCCACCGGCCTGGAAGTGACACCGCTGACGATCGGCGGAGCGCCGCTGGGGTCGATGCCCAAGAACTTCGGATACGAGGTGTCGTACGAGAGCGGCGTCGCCACGGCGCGTGCCGCTCTCACCGGAGCCGTGCGCGCGCTGGACACCTCCGCCGCGTACAGCGGTGGAGAATCGGAGCGCCGCATCGGAACCGGGCTCGCCCAAGTCGGCGGCCTGCCCGATGGATACCTTCTGTCGACCAAGATCACGCGTGACCTCGACACCGGCGACTTCTCCGGGGAGCAGATGCGCCGGTCTATCGCGGGAAGTCTTGAGCGACTTGGAATCGACCGCGTCCCGCTCGTATATCTGCACGATCCCGAGAACACGACCTTCGAGGAGGCCATGCGCCCCGGAGGAGCCGTCGAGGTACTGCGTGAACTCAAGGAGACCGGAATCGCGCACGCCATCGGGGTGGCGGGCGGGGATACATCGGTCATTTCCCGGTATGTCTCCACCGGGATCTTCGACGTACTGCTCACCCACAATCGGTGGACCCTGGTGAACCGCAACGCCGGCCGCGTCATCGACCAGGCGGGCGACCTGGGAATGGGCGTGGTGAACGCGGCGGTGTTCGGCGGCGGAATCCTCGCTTCAGGCACTCACACGTCAACCCGCTACGGATATCGCGACGCGCCCGAGGAGCTTCTCGCGGCGATCCGCCGCATCGAGGCGCTCTGCTCGGAGGCGGACGTGCCCCTGGCCGCTCTCGCCGTCCAGTTCTCCGTCCGGGATCCCCGTATCGCCAGCACCGTCGTGGGCGTCTCGCGTCCCGAACGCATCGAGCAGAACGTCGCGGCGGCCACCGTGGCCATCCCCGAGGAAATCTACGACGAGGTGGATCTGATCGTGGCGTCGCTTCCGGCCACCCTCGGCCCCCAGTAAGGACAGAGCACCCACATGCCCATCCGCACCGCGATAATCGGCTTCGGCGTCTCAGGACGTGTCTTCCACGCGCCACTCGTCGCCGCCGACCCCGCCTTCGACCTCAGCGTGATCGTCACCTCCGACCCCGCTCGCGCGGCGGCGGCCACCGCCGCGTATCCAGCCGCGAGAATCGTGCCGAGCGCCGACGATCTGTTCGCCGCCGCGGCGGATCTCGACCTCGTCGTCATCGGCAGCCCGAACAGCACCCACCTTCCGCTGGCTCTGCGCGCTCTCTCGGCCGGCCTGAACGTGGTCACCGACAAGCCCGTCACGGTGAGAGCCGATGACGCGCGGACCCTCATTCGGGCCGCGGACGAGGCGGGCCGACTGCTGACGGTGTTTCAGAACCGGCGCTGGGACGGCGACTTCCTGACCCTCTCGGAAATCATCAGCACGGGCCGCCTCGGAGATGTCCACCAGTTCGAGACGGCCTTCGAGTGGTGGAAGCCGGAGCTGGGCGCGGAGTGGAAGGACACCACAGCCCCCGGTGAGGGTGGTGGCATCCTGTACGACCTCGGTCCTCATCTCATCGATCAGTGCCTGCAGTTGTTCGGGCCCGTCGAGGAAGTTCACGCGGAGCTCGACCGGCGCCGGCCGGGTGCGGTCAACGACGACGACAGCTTCGTCACGCTTCACCACGGAAGCGGTGTACGCAGCCGGCTGTGGATGAGCGCGGTCGCACCCGCCCCCAGGCCGCGATTTCGCGTCGTGGGCTCAAGGGCCGTCGCGACGGTCTGGGGCCTCGATCCTCAGGAGGCGCAGCTCATGGGCGGGCAGCGGCCGAACGATGCCGGGTATGGGATGGACACGAGCAGGGCGATCACCATCAGCGGTCCCGACGGTGAGGAGCGGGTCCCCGTCGCGGCAGGAGACTACCCCTCCTTCTACGCCGGGGTCGCGGCGGCGATCACGAACCGGACGCCTGCTCCCGTCGACGCGGCCGATGCCGTGGCAGCACTGTCCGTCATCGAGACGGCCGTGAGTTCGTGAGCCCACCCGCGACGACATCGTCAAGCCGCGCGGTGGGCAGGTACAGGGTCACCGTGGTGCCGCGCCCGACCTCGGAGTTCACGGTCACCCGGCCGCCGTGGGCGCGGACGATGGCCTGGACGATCGCCAGGCCAAGACCTGAACCACCGTAGGCGCGGCTCCGGCTGGCTTCGGCGCGCCAGAAGCGGTCGAACAGTCGTGGGATGTCAGCGGCCGGTATTCCCGAGCCGTTGTCGACGACGTCGACGCACGCCTCGTCACCTCGGTGGTACAGGGTCAAACCGACCTGGGTGCCGGGCGAGTTGTGCTGGACGGCGTTGCCCACCAGATTACGGAGGACCTGTTGCAGCCGGGCTTCGTCGCCGAGCACCGGGAGCCCGTCCGGCGGCGTGTCCAGGGTGATGTCGAGGCTGGAGTAGATCACGCGTGCGTCTTCGACCACGCTCTCGGCGAGCGCTGCCAGGTCGAGCGGATGGCTGTCGAGGGGCCGGCCGGTATCCAGGCGGGCGAGCAGTCCCAGCTCTTCGACCAGTAGCCGGATCCGGCCCACCTCGTCCTCGATCCGGACAAACACCTGCTCGACGTCGTCGTCTCCGAGGCCGCCCTGCCGGTAGAGCTCCAGCCAGCCGGAGACCGTGGCGAGCGGGGTGCGCAGTTCGTGCGAGGCGTCGGCGGCGAAGGTTCTCGCCCGGTCCTCGGCGCGTGCCTGCGCGTCGAAGGCGCGGTTGGTCGCCGCCGCCAGTATGTCGGTCTCGGTGCCCCGGTTCGATACGGGCAGTCGTTCGTCGCGCGACCCTTCGGCGATGGCATCGGCCGCTTGCGCCATCTCGGTCAGGGGACGCAGGCCGATGTGGAGTACGACCAGTCCCAGTGCCATCAGGACGATCACCGAGACGAGCGCGATCGTCGCCATGCTCCCGATGAAACCGACGACGGTGTTCCTGTCGACGTTCGGGTCGTTCACGAGGATCATCCGAGCGACGTCGTCGGTGTCTCTGTCGGAGTAGGTGATCCGCATACCAGGTGTGGTGATCAGTACGGCCACCACGTCGTCTCCGGTCTCCATGATCTCGCCCGGGTCCGCGTTCTTCGCGAGCCGGGCGAGCTCGTACTCCCTTCCGGCGCTCGTCCCGATGGCGAACAGGATGTGGTCGTCCGCGTCCAGTCCCATGGTGCCGAGGGGCGGGCCGAGCATGGTCTCGAACTGATCCGAGTTGATCGTCTGCGGGGCGGAACGGATCAGCACGCCTATCCGGCGCTCGTCGTCGCGCAGTTTTTCGACGGACCGATCGTGGATGTAGTCGTTGGCCAGGAACCCGGTCAGGACGGTGCTGGCGCCGAGGGCGAAAACGAAAAGCATCAGAAAGCCCACGAGTAGCCGGCCACGGATACCCGCCTGCCATCGGCGCCAGCGCCGCCTCATCGCCCGGTGGTCCCCTCGTGACCCGGTCCCCGCTCGTGCCGCAGGGCGTACCCGACGCCCCGCACGGTGTGGATCAGCGGCTCGTGTCCGTCGTCTATCTTGCGGCGCAAGTTGGAGATGAACCGCTCCACAACGACCGAGTCACCACCGAAGTCGTACTGCCAGACCGCTTCGAGGATCTGCGTCTTCGACAGCACCTGCCCCGGATGAGTGATGAGGACGTGCAGCAACTTGAACTCGGTCGGCGACAGCTTCACCAGTCGCTCACCCCGACGGACCTCGTGACGCCCCGGGTCCACCGACAGATCGTGGAAGGTCAGAGCCGAACCGGCGGGCACGGCGTTGCCGCGCGCACGGCGCAGCAGTGCCTCGATCCGCGCCCCGATCTCCACGACGCTGAACGGCTTGACCACATAGTCGTCCCCGCCCAGTCGCAGTCCACGGACCCGGTCCTCGACCGCGTCCCGCGCGGTGAGGAACAGCACCGGCACTTCGATCGACCGCGACCTGAGCATGGCGAGTACGTCGAATCCGGTTCCCCCCGGCAGCATCACGTCGAGCACGACGACGTCCGGCTGAAAGGTCCGCACTTGCTCAAGTGCCTCTGGGATGTCGGCCGCCACGTCCACCTCGTAGTCGGCGAAGCGCAGAGCGGAGGTCAGCAGACCGCGGATTCCTGGATCGTCGTCGACCACGAGTACGCGGTCGGGATGCTCGGTATCAGCCATCCGCTGCCTCCGTTCCGGTTCAGTGCGCGGTGTTGTCAGCCGACCAGTTCGGGCTCGCGAGTGGCGGGTTCGTTCTTGGCCAGGGCCTGACCTTCGACGTCCACCTTAGGCACCACCCGGTCGAGCCAGCGCGGGAGTCGCCAGGCACGGTCGCCCAGGAGCTTCAGCACGGCCGGGACCAGGGTGAGGCGCACCAGGAAGGCATCGACGAGGACTCCGAAAGCCAGGGCGAACGCGATCGGCATGACGTTGGGATCGTGTGAGAACAGGAAGCTGAAGAAGACGGTGATCATGATCGCCGCCGCTGCCACGACCACACGCCCGGCGTCGCGGCCGCCCGCCCTGATCGCGTCGTGCGCGTTGCCGTGGTGGGCGTAGTGCTCGCGCATCGCGGAGACGAGGAAGACCTCGTAGTCCATGGCCAGGCCGAAGAGGACGGCCATGACGATGATGGGTACGAAGCTGGGGACCGAACCCACGAGCGGTACTCCCAACACCCCGGCCAGCCAGCCCCATTGGAAGACGGCCACCATGGCACCGAATGCCGCGCCCACCGAGAGCAGGAAGCCCGCGGTGGCCTTGAGCGGAATCGTCCAGGACCGGAAGGCGATCAGCAGCAGAAGGAGGGACAGGCCGACCACCACGACGGTGAAGGGCAGCAGGGCGCCGCTGGTCTTGTCCACGGCGTCGATGCTGATGGCGGTCATACCGGTCACCGCGACATAGCCGCCGGTCTGCGCGCCGATGGGGACGAGCGCGGCGCGCAGGTCGCCGACAAGGGCGTTGGTGGCCTCGGCGTTGGGGCCGGTGGCGGGCACGATGCTGACCATCGCGGCCTGCTTGTCGGGGGCGATGAGCGGGCCGCTCACTTCCGCGATGCCGGACATCGGCTCGACGGCGTCGATGACCTTCTCCGCGGTGGAGTTGATCTCGGCGACGGAGTCACCCTCGACGAGTACGGGCAGCGGGCCGTTGACGCCGGGGCCGAAGGCTCCGGCGATGAGGTCGTAGACCTGCCGGGGTTCGGAAGTCTTCGGCGCGGAACCGTTGTCGGCCAGGGCCAGCCGCAACTGCGCGGCGGGGACGGCGACCACGGCCAGCGAGAGCACGACGGCGACCACGACCTTACGGGGATGCCGGATCACGGCGTCGACCCAGCGTACGGCGAGACCGCGCGATTCCGTGTCGAGCGCGCGACGGGCGGCGCGGGACGACGGCTTGGGCCTGAGCCTGTCACCCGCCAGCGACATGACACCGGGGAGCGCTGTCAGGGCGACAAGAACGGCCAGGGCGACCGCACCGGCCGCCGCCAGGCCCATGGAGGTGAGCATCGGGACCCCGGCGAGGGTCAGGCCGGCCAAGGCGATGATCACGGTGAGACCGGCGAAGAGTACGGCGCTGCCCGCGGTGGCCGTGGCCATCGCGATCGACTCGGCCATCGGCATCCCGCGGGTCAGCTGCGCACGGTGCCGGGAGACGATGAGCAGGGCGTAGTCGATACCGACGGCGAGGCCGAGCATGATCGCCAGGGTCAGCGCATTCTGGGAAACGTCGAAGTAGGCGGTGGCCAGAAGCGTGCCGGCGACCGAGCCTCCTACGCCGAGGACCGCCGTGAGGATCGGGATCCCGGCCGCGACAACCGATCCGAACGTGATCAGCATGACGAGCAGAGCGACCCCGATGCCGATGGCCTCAGGGGTGCCGAACGGGGCGAGTTCCTCCTCGAAGGCGTCGCCACCGAAGATGACACGTCCGCCCTGGTCGTTGAAGCGCTCGTTGAAGGCCGCGCCAGTCGCCCGTACCTCCTCCTGCTGAGCGGGCTCGACCTCTGCGTCCTGCTCCAGGTCGATACGGACCGAGGCGACCGCCACCCGGCCGTCCTCCGAGACCCTCTCCAGCGGATCGCTCACGTCAGCGACCAGGTCCTCGGCCCGCATCCGCTCCATCACGGCGCGCATCCGCCGGACGACCGAATCGTCCTTGATCTTCGCGCCGTTGGGAGCGACGAACAGGACGTCACCCTCGATTCCGCCCTCATCGGGGAAGTGCCGGTTCGCCTTCTCCAGAGCGACCTGCGCCGGGGAACCGGGAATCGAATGACCGGGCGCGAACGAGCCGGACGAGGAGAACGCGAAGATGAGCGCCCCGGCCAGCACGGCCAGCGACGTCAACAGAAAGATGAGCCGACGACGGGCCGCCGCGGCCCCCAGCCGGTACAGGAGCTGAGCCACTGGAACGCCTTTCATGGCAGGTGTTGATGACCTGCTCAGCGTCACGTTCCAACTTGATGGCCGGCCCCCGCTGACCTTGACGGTTACTTGA
The DNA here is from genome assembly GCF_042714995.1 of Streptomyces sp. NPDC058665. Taxonomy (NCBI): domain Bacteria; kingdom Bacillati; phylum Actinomycetota; class Actinomycetes; order Kitasatosporales; family Streptomycetaceae; genus Streptomyces; species Streptomyces sp. NPDC058665. The sequence continues at coordinate 81,458 of NZ_JBHXRX010000004.1, read as the reverse complement.
CGGCTCCCCCGCCGCCTCGTCAAGGTCCCGCCGGCTCCGGCCGCCGATGTCCTGTCCGGCCAACTGGCGCCCCTGGCGACGCGAGTAGCTCTTCGCTCCGTCGCCAGAGGCGCCGGGCCGATTCCGGGTCGATGGAGTGGGACGTGACAGTGGAGTTGGGGTGCCGCGGGTCGAACGCCTTCGGCTCGTCGTCCAGTTCGGAGATGTCGCTGTTCCTGAGGTAGACGCCGCCGATATCGACGAGAAGGGGGCTGGTGGCCGCGAACACCACGGTGGCGGCCCCCTGTTGTGGCGTCTTCCTCTCCCGCTCGGGGTCGATGACCGGCCGGCCGGACTCGTCGATCAGTCCCATGGCCCGCAGACTCTCCTCGCCCGCGGCGCCGTTGAGGCCGGTGCCGACGACGATGCCCGGGTGGGTGGCGTATCCACGGATGCCGGCCGGGGCCCAGCGGCGGTCCAGCTCGACGGTGAAGAGCACGTTGGCCGTCTTGGACTGGGCGTAGGCCATGGTCGGCTCGTAGTCGGTGGCGAAGTGCAGGTTGTCCCAGTGGATGCCGGACAGGCGCTGGGCGCCGGAGGTGACGTTGACGACCCGGGCGCCGCGCGCGGCGCGCAGGGCCGGCAGCAGACCGAGGGTCAGTTGGAAGTGGCCGAGGTGGTTGGTCGCGAACTGGACCTCGTAGCCGCGGGCGTCCACGGTTCGCCGCGCGGGTGATGGCACGCCGGCGTTGTTGATCAAGAGGTGGAGCGGGCGGCCGGTTTCGAGCCGGCGCGCCGCGAAGGCGTCAATAGACGCCGGGTCCAGCAGGTCCAGCCGGTCGGCCTCGACGTCCCCGATCCCCGCCAGGGCCCGCTCGGCGCGGTCCGGGTCGCGCGAGACCGTGGTCACCGACGCACCGGCCCCGGCGAGAGCACGGGTGACCTCCAGGCCGATCCCTGTGTGGCCGCCGGTGATGATCACGTTCTTGTCGGCCAGGTCGATCCCGGCGATGACCTCCTGGGCCGTGGAGGCGGGGGTGAAGCCGGAACCGAGAGGACGCTGTTTATGGTTCATGCCGCCACGCTATGACCGCCGGACCGCACGGTGAATAATTGACAGTTCGCATTTCTTTCGCGATCGTTCAAGCATGTTGAGTGACCCGCTGTCCGAGGTCTTTGACCTCATTGAGATCCAGGGGCTCATGACCAGCAGCCTCGCCGTCCCACGGGAGCGCGCCTGGGTGGCCCGCGGCTCCCTTCCCCCCACCTTGAAGTTCCTCGCGGTCGTTCACGGGCAGGCCCGGCTGACCTCCAGCGGCGCCCCCGAGCCGCTCACCCTCCAGGCCGGCGATGTCGCCATCCTGAACAACCAGACGTGGCTGGCAGTACGAGGAGGTCCTGCGGGCCAGGTCCCGTACGAGATCGACGTGACGAGCACGAGTTCCCCCCTTGGCGACGATGAAGGTGCCGATTCCCTCCTGGGCGGTCACGTGTCCCTCAACGCGATCGGCGAATCCCTGCTCCTCCAGGCGCTCCCGCCGGTCGGACACGTACGGGCCGCGAGCACCACCGTCCCGCTCCGCGCCCGGTTGGAGCACCTGCTCGACGAGGTGACCGGCAACCGCGTCGGCTCCGCCTTCGCCGTCCGCCAGCACGGACAGCTGCTGGTCCTCGACATTCTGCGCGTCTATCTCGGCCAAGCCACGCTTCCTCCTGGCTGGCTGCGGCTGCTGACCGACGAACGGCTGCGCGCGGCCGTGACCCTCATGCACTCCGAACCGGGCACGGCCTGGCGGCTGGAGACACTGGCGCGGACGGCAGCCATGTCACGTACGGCATTCGCCACGCGCTTTCGCTCCGTGGCGGGCATGCCACCCCTCACCTACCTCAACCGCTGGCGCATGCTGCTGGCACGGCGCGCCCTGCGGGACGGGAACGGCAACGTCGGGGCCCTGGCGTCCACGTTGGGTTACGCCTCGGAGAGCGCCTTCAGCACCGCGTTCAAACGCGAGACGGGAGAGCCGCCGCTGCGCTACCGGAAACGGGTTCGCACCGACTGAGCGTCCGGCGCTCGTACGTATCGCGGTGGGGGCCGAGCAGCGGCACCGGGCCGAGGAAGCCGAGCGGGACACCGATCGCGGTGGCAGGAACGCACCGAGCTTCAACAGCCGGACAACGAACGGAAGTTGGGGGGCAGGTCCGAAGACCGGCCCCCTGGGACTACCCGAAGAAGGCGGTGAGTTCCCGCACAACGTCGGCGGGGCGTTCCTCGGCGAGGTAGTGACCCGCCCCCTTGAACTCGACGTAGCGTGCGTCCGCCGCCAATCCCTCCATCTGCGCGAGAAGGAGGTCGTAGTACTTGCCGCCCATTGCGAGCACGGGCATGGTCAGCACCGGGTAGTCCTTGAGATCGGTGATGTCCTGCTGGAAGGCCTGGTACCAGCCGTTCCCTCCGCGGATCGCGTCAGGCGTGTCGTACGCGGCGGCGTAAATGGCCCGCGCCTTCTCGCTGAAGGCCCTGGGGTCCCCGCCCTGGAAGTCGATCAGCCAGTCGACGACAAACCGGAACCGCCCCTCAAGGAGCTGCTCGGGCAACTGGTCGATCACGTTGAACGCGAACCACCACGGCGCCGGCTGGCCCGGCTGGGGCAGCATGCGTATCTCGTTGAATATCTCGGTGGGATGCCCGGTCTCCCACAGAGCGACCTTGTGGGTCGCCTCGGGGTGGTTGGCGGCGAAGCTGAACGCGACCTGCGATCCGATGTCCTCGCCCGCGATGTACGCCTGGCGGTGTCCGAGGGTCCGGAGCAGCTCGTAGATGTCCCGGGCCATGGTCTTCTTGTCGTACCCGTCGGCGGGCTTGTCGGAGTCGCCCATACCGCGCAGGTCCGGGGCGATCACCTGGTAGCGGCGCGCGAGTGACGGCATGATCTTGTGGAACTGGTACCAGGTGCGTGGCCACCCGGGGAGCAGGACCAGGGGGTCACCCTGGCCACCGGTGACGTAGTGCAGCCGCGTGCCGTTGACTTCGGCGAATCGGCTCTTGAATCCTTCGATCACCGGTGTCCGTATCGCCCTCGCCCTCGGCGCGGCGGCTGCGGCACCGCCCTGCATGCCGAGCAGCGCGGCAGCCCCGGCACCGGCGGTGACGCCGAGCACGTTGCGTCTGCTGGGTCGCCGGGAAAGCTCGGGGTCGTCGGACTTCTTGGGGCTCATATGCGGAACTCCTCTGCGTTGTCTGGTGCTTTCGGCGTTCTCGGTGGCCACGGACCGGCGGCGCATGGGCGGTTGCCCCGATGGGTGAGCGCTCCGGCCGTCGGCGACAAGGGCGGTGGCACACTTAAGCACCGATCGGTACTGATCACTACGGAGAGGACTGTAGCACTTCCGCACCGATCAGTTCAGAAAAAGGGCCGCCACTGCCTGGCACGGACATCGCGCGAAGGCACCGGACCAGCCAGAAGGCCAACGCCCTTGCTGTCAGGGGAAGTCCGGGCATTCCTCGGCAGAGCCCAGCGATCTCGACGGCAGCGCGTCGAGCGGTTCATTGACCGTCGTCGATGCCCTCGACGTCGACAGGCCGCGTTCCGTCGAACGTCACGAGGACTCCGTAGGGGTCCGCCAGCCGAAGCCTGCTCTCCGTGAAACGGATTGCCCAGGTTCGGTCGGCCCACACGATCGCTTCGGGAACCGCCAGTGGCAGCTCCGGAAGGTCCAGCCAGGCCAGTTCCTCGGTGGTGAGTCCGAAGTGCGATTCCCGGAGTCGGGTGCGGCAGTACTCCAGAGCTTGGTCGGCGAAGACATCGAAACGGCTCACGATGTCATGAGCGAACTGGAGGGTGGCCTCTTCCGGCGGAGCGGCCGGCTCGATCACCAGACTTATCCCGGTCTCGACAGCGCCCGCCGGCTCCATAAAGTCGCCGGCCCAACAGGCCAGCGAGGGAGGGCTCTCCACCCTTCTCAACACAACTCCGGCGATACGCACCGTCTCGGGGAGTTCCGCGTCGACGCGAGGCTCTTCCGTGCCCGAACTGCTCGGTGGCGCGCCGCTGTCGGACATTGGCTCAGCATAGGTCAGACCTGGCACGACGATGATTCCGCGCTTCGCGGCGTTCGCTGGGAGGAGTTGGCCCAGGACTACGAGCTCCAGGTCGTGTCTGACAAATAGCGCCGTCCGCCCGCAAGGCGGGGCGTGCGCCCGCAAGGCGGAGGATGGTGCGCAGATCGGCTGAAGACCGTGCCATGGTCCGTCAGTTGCCTGGTCTAGGGCCTGTCCGGCGGATCTTCGCGGATCAGCCCGGGGCGTCCGGTGCGGTGCATCGCCAGGCGGAGGATCGTGCTCGTACTGGACGTACTTGGACGAGTCCGACAACGAAGCGAGGCGCCGTGCCGGGCGTTCCGGGCCCGCGAAGATCCGCCGGACAGGCCCTAGGGTCGCCCGCATGGCTGAGCCCTCCTTTCTCTCCGCCGTCCGCGAGTCGTACGACACGGTCGCCGCCGACTACGTCGAACGCGTCCCGCTTCCGTCCGAGATGGACCCGCTGTCACGCGCGATGCTGGCGGGGTTCGCCGAACTGGTGCGGACGGCCGGGCTGGGGCCGGTCGCGGATCTGGGGTGCGGCCCCGGGCGCGTGACGGCACACCTGGCCGGGCTGGGGGTGTCCGCCTTCGGCGTCGACTTGTCGCCGAAGATGATCGGGCTGGCCCGGCACGCCTATCCGAACCTGCGGTTCACGGAGGGCTCGATGACCTCGCTGGAGACGAGGGACGACGAGCTCGGCGGCATCCTGGCCTGGTACTCCACCCATCACACGCCCCCGCGGTGGCTGCCGGCGGTGTTCGCCGAGTTCCATCGCACGCTCGCGCCCGGCGGCTACCTCCTCTGGGGAGGCCACGTCGGCGATGAGCGGCTGCGGCCGACCCACGGCTATGGCCGTCCGGTGTCCTACGAGTCGTACCTGCTGCCCCTGGACCGCGTGATCGGCCTGCTGGGCCAGGCCGGACTCGTCGTCACCGCGAGACTGGAGCAGGAGCCGGGCGGACGCGTGAAAAGACCGCACGCCTGCCTCCTGGCCCGCAAGCCCGAGACGGCCTGACGGGGGCTCGCCTCGATCGGGTTCGCCCAGAACGCGTCAACCGGTGCCTTCGCGGCGCCGACCCAGTCCGTGATCAACGGCCTCGCCCACACCGATCACGGGTCCGTGATGTCGAGGGTGACCTTCGTCAGCGGGCAGCCCACACACGTCAGCACGTAGCCGTAGGCCTTCTGTTGTGGCGTCAGGCAGTTGGGCTCGTTCTGCGTGACCTCTCCGCCGCGGAGCCGCACCATGCAGTCGCCGCAGTTCCCCACCGTGCAGGAGTACGGCATCGGCAGCCCCGCCGCGAGTCCCGCGTCCAGCAGCGTCTGGCCAGGTTCGACCACGACCGTGCCGACCGGGTGCCCATTCTCCTCGACGGTCATCTCCTGCGGCGCCGTCGTCGCGGCCCCGGTGTCCGCTCCGCTGGTGTAGCGCTCGTGGTGCACCAACTCGTCAGGGATTCCACGCCCGTTCAAAGCTCTCCGCACCGTGTCCATCAGCGGTTCCGGACCGCAGAGGTAGTAGTGGGCGTCACCGGCCGGGGACAGGCCGGTGACCCAACGACGTACACCGTCCGCGTCGAGACGCCCGTCCCGGCGGGTCAGGACGTGGGTGACCGACAGCCGGTCGGGATCGTCCTTCGCCAGCCGCGTCAGTTCGTCGGCGAAGATGATCTCGTCCGCGCTGCGGCTGCTGTAGAGCAACGCGATCCGGCCGCCGTGGGCCGGACGGACGGCGAGCCGCGTACGGATCATGCTCATCATCGGCGTCACGCCGCTGCCCGCCGCGACGAGCACGAGCTCGTCCCCGGACCGTGGCTCGGCGTGAAAGGACCCCGACGGGCCGCGCACCGCGAGGCGGTCCCCCGCACGGAGATGTCGATGTACGTGGGTGGAGAACCGGCCGCCATCGACGTGTTTGACGGTGACCTCCAGCCTGGGCGCCCCGGGCGCCGACGACGCCGAGTAGGCCCGTCGCACCGGGCGGCCGTCGATGTCGGCGACGAGCGTGAAGAACTGGCCGGGCCTGAAGTCGAACGATCCCGGATTCTCGCCAACGTCCTCCAGTACGAGGGTGACCGCGCTCGCCGTCTCCCCGCGCACCTCGGCGACACGCACTTCCCGCAGAGGGTTCTCCGTCCTGCCGTCGCCCTCGGGAACGGCGCGATCGGCAGGACGTCGTCGCAGGAAGCCGCGGCGCCGACCGCGCGCGGCGGGCTCGATGTCCTCGTAGCCCTCCTTCCGCAGCCCGGACCGGTAGAGGCGGTCCCCCGCCAGTCGCAGCAGCCGGTTGATCCCCGGAATCGCCCCGACGGCCTTCAGCAGGAACGCGGATGGACCGCCGTCGCCCCTGGACGAGTTGGCGGCGAGGTGTTCTCCCGCCAGCGCCATCAGATCCGGCACCGTGCCGCGGTCGAGATGCGCGTCGGGCGTCCACAGCCGCGAGCGCCCGACGGCGTCGTTACCGGTCACCCCGGCGTACTCGACGTCGATGAGCAGCGCCAGGTGCGGGGGCATCCCGCGTAGCGCCATCGTCTCCAGCTGCGCGGGATCGTCGGTGATCGTGCCGCGCCCGCGGACGTGCAGCACACCGCTGCGCCCCGGAACGAGCGCGGCGAACGAGAGCCGGTCGTCCCGCAGCAGGTTGTGGAGCGTGTCGGCGCGTTTGTTGCCCTTCCGGTCCGGGATGACGAGCGTGCGACCGTCCAGGATCCGCGCCACCGCCTGCCGGTCCCCGCGCGGACTGGTGTCGCTCCCCTCGGAGGAGTCCCCCGTGGACAGCGCGAGGAACGGTGCGGCGGCCAGGAACTCGGCGACGCCGGGCCCGCGCAGGGGCCCGTCACCCGCGAACTCGGAGGCCGGCTCGGCGAGTTCGCGGGTGACGGCGGGCGGCTGCCACAGGCGCGACCGGAGGACGGCCTGCGCGCAGTGCACGTACGCCTCCTCGATGTCGACGGTCGTCTCCGCGCCCTTCCGCGCGGCCACCGAACCGTTGACGCGCAGGATCTCCCCCACGCCCGGCAGGAGGAAGAAGAACGAGACCGGACCGCGCGGGTCGCCGGACTCGCGCAGGGAGAACGAGATCCGCGTGGGCGAGTGGACGCGCGCGAACCCCGGCGTACCGCCGATGAAGGTCGTCCTGCTGGTGCCGTCGGCGTCCCGGTAACCGAAGGCCGCGATCGGACACCGGGCGAGTACGGTCCGGCAGCCCTCGTCGAGGGCGCTGATCTGCTTGAGCATGACCGGCGGCGCCGGGCGGCCGATGGTCGTCTCGACCTCGTCCACCGTCGTCAGCCGGTGCGGGGTGCTCAACTGGTTCGGTTGCTTCACAAGGATTCCTCTCGGCCCGGGGCGGACCGGCCCAGGCGGCCGGGCGAGGGGCACGACAGGTCACCGAAATCGAGGGCGTTACTGTTTCCGCAGCTCATGGCAGTTTTTCTGAGTAAAAGCTCAGCTTTTGGCTACTCGCTTTTCGCCCCCGAGGAGGACCTCCCGGTGCCGTCGGCCGACCGCCGTCTTCAGCCACGTCGCAAGCCTCGCCAGGTACGCGCCGAACTCACCCGCGAGCGCATCCTCACCGCCGCTGCTCACGTTTTCGCCGAACACGGTTACGCCGCCGGGACCACGAACCGCATCGCCGAGAGCGCCCGTATCTCCATCGGCTCGCTGTACCAGTACTTCCCCAACAAGGACGCCATCCTCGCCGAGCTGCTGGTGCGGCACATCGACCGCGGTACGTGGACGCGGGCGGACCAACTCGATTTGTCCGCCGGGAGCTTGGAGGCATCGGTACGGACGCTGGTCCGTGACGCGATCGACAACCACCGCGACGATCCGCAGTTGCTGCGGATCATGATCGAGGAGGCGCCGCTCTCGCGGGAGCTGCTCGACACGATCGACCGGCACGAAAAGAACCGGGTCGGTCAGGTACGTGACCTCTTCGCCCGGCACCCGGATGTCGGCGTACGGGACCTCGGCACCGCGGCCGAGCTGATCGTGTTCACCGTCGAGACGAACACGCACAAGCTCATGGCCTATCCCAGGACCACGCCGGTCGAGACGTTCGAGAACGAACTGGTGAACATGGTCACGCGCTACCTGCGCGGCGGCCAGTAGCCGCCCATCACCGGCAGGATGCGCCGGTGCGCATGTTGCTCGTGGCGGAGTTGATGACCGAGTCGAGCCGGTCCCGGGCGTGCATGAGATCGCTGACGCGCCGGTCGACGTGCTCGCGCTCCGCCTCCAACCGCTTGAGCAGGGCGGGAGTGGCGCGGCCTTCGATGACACAGGGCAGGAGCTCGACGATCGTCCTGCTGGGCAGCCCGGCGGCGTACAGCTGCTGGATCAACTGGACACGCTCGACTGCGCTTTCGGGGTAGTGGCGCTGGCCGCTGGGGCTTCGCTCGGCACTGAGCAGGCCCTGCTCCTCGTAGTAGCGCAGGGCGCGGACGCTGACGCCGGTGCGGGCGGCGAGCTCTCCGACACGCATGTCTTCTCCTGTGTGGTTTTCCTCAGCCGGCTTGCCTCTGACGTCGGCGTCAGGTTTTAGCGTAATGGCTGTGTGACGCGCCGGGCGCTTTCTCCCGGTTCGTCTTGCGACGCGGGAAGGCGCGAACGCGAGAGGAGGGGACGTCGCGCGCACCCTCCACCCCAAGATCATCCGACCTGCCCCACACACCAGAGAGAAGCACTCGCATGACCACCTACCTGACGACCGACCTCACCGGCCCGGCGGCCACCCCGACCGTGTCGGTCAAACCCATCGCCCTGTCCTCGCCGCGGAGCGGCGAGGACCCGCACACACACGTACACGTACGCGTCTCCGCCCCGGTCACCGGCACCCGCCTGCCGATCGTGCTGTTCGCGCACGGATTCGGCTCGGACCTGGACGGCTACGCACCACTGGTCGACCACTGGGCCTCCCACGGCTTCGTCGTGATCCAGGCCACTCACCTCGACTCCACACGCTTCGGCATCGGCGCGGACGACCCGCGCAAACCCCACCTGTGGCGCTACCGCGTGCAGGACATGAAGCGGATCCTCGACGAGCTCGACACCCTGGAGGCGTCCGTGCCCGGTTTGGCCGGCCGGATGGACCGGGGGCGCGTCGTCGCGGCGGGGCATTCCTTCGGCGGCCAGACGGCGGGCATCCTCGTGGGTCTGCGCGTCAAGGACCCGCGGACGAGCATCGCCGAGGATCTGTCCGACCCCCGTGTCATGGCCAGCGTCCAACTGGCCACGGCCGGCAAGGGCGGTGCCGAGCTGACCCCCTTCGCCCACGAGAATCTTCCGTGGCTGCGCGAGCAGGACTTCTCCCACATCACCGCGCCAGGACTCGTCGTGGCCGGCGACAAGGACGAACTCCCGCTCTCCACAAGAGGACCGGCCTGGACGACCGACCCGTACACCCTCAGCCCCGGCGCCAAGAGCCTGCTGACGGTCTACGGTGGCCGGCACTTCCTCGGCGGCATCTCCGGCTACGGGGCGGCCGAGACCACCGACGAGAGCCCCGACCGCGTCGCCCTCGTCCAGCAGGTCACCCTCGCCTACCTGCGCCACGTGACCGGCACCGACCAGACCGACTGGGCCACGGCACAAGCCGCACTCGCCTCCGACGTCCACCCGCTGGGACGACTCGAATCGAAGTGACCACCCGTGCGACACCGCAGCGATGTCGACGGTCGGTTGGCGAGCGGTGCCTCTACAGGAGCACCGCCCGCCGGGGCCTGCGGGCGGCTTACGGCGTGTAGCGGGCGTCGCTGCCGTAGAGCTGCCTGGTGAACGCGGAGACATCGGCGCTGCGATCGGCGCCGTTGAGGTTGTACGTCAGATAGACGCCGTACCCCTCGCTGACGGTGCGGCGGGCGAGGTCGGCGGCCGTGGTCTGGGAGGTGCGGCCGATCTCGACGGCGGCCGGTGACAGCTTCGACTTGGGCAGGGCGAGGCCGGGGACCTGCCAGCTGCCGTAGTACGGGTTCCAGGCGTAGTCGAACTTGGACGAGATGTTCACGCCGCCGTAGGAGAGCCGGGACGCGGCCGGGCCGATGTTGTAGAGGCTGATGATCTTGTTTGGCATGTTCGCGCGCAGCGCCGTCACCAGGTGCACGAACGAACTGTCGTTGGGCTGGCCGGTGCCGTTGTTGCCGTACTGGGCGTATTCGTCGTCGAAGTCGATTCCGTCGAGACCGTACTGGGCGACGGTGTCCGACATCTGTTTCGCGAACGCCGAAGCCGCCTGCTGGGTCGGGAAGTTGGCGAAGCCCGCGCCCTGGTGGTTGCCGAGGACCGAGAGGACGACCTTGATGCCCTTCTGCTGCAACGGCCGTATCTCCGTGGCGGCGTTGTCGAGGACGCGCCGCACGTTCTCGTTGAAGTGCAGATACGCCGCCTTCGTGCCCGTGTCGTAGTTGATGTTCGCCGCGAAGATCACGGCGACGTCGAAGACGTTGCCGCCGCCGTTGGCGAGGGTGTACTTGCCGACGTTGAGCATGCTGTTGTTGTTCACCTCGACGTACGCCACCGAGATCGGCCCCTCTTTCGCCGCAGCGGAAGCGGGAGCCGCCGCGGCGCCGTGCGTGGCTGTCGTACCGAAGGCGAGGGCCGCTACGGCCGAGAGCGCCAGCGCGGCCGTCCGTACCCTGCTCCGTACCAGAGTGAACATCGTTGAACGGTCTCCCCTCGCATGGGTCGGCGCCCGGCCTGTTCGAAAGCGCCGAGTGAGCCCTACGAGTTTTCCGCCCCCGTGGGCGAGTCCCGGGAATCTTGCGGGAACTCTCACGACTCCCCCGCAGACCCCACGACAACTCCACATCAGAGCACGGGAGTTGGCCCCATCAGAACGCGCGCAGCACCAGCCGCACCGCCGCCGTGACCCCTCGTGCGATCCAGCCGAGCAGTCCCGTCTCCACCGCCAGCTCGGCGACGTCCGCCGCCGTGTCGGCGCGGTCCGCCCCGGAACGGCACCGGGGGCAGGGCCGAGGCCAACGACGCTTCCGCGTACCGCACTTCCTGCACATCGCCATGGCCTCATTCTCCCTTGTCGCGGCGCCGCGCCAGAAGCGGAAGCGTGATCCGTTACCCGGTGGCTGTCGGCTCGTTACCGGCCGACGACCGCAGATACCGCAGCTGCACATCGCGTTGCCGGCCGGCGCCGCCCTCGTGGCCGTTCCATGGGTAGACCGTGAGCTCCTTCTCGCCCGCCCAGTGGTGGTACGCGGCCATGACCGTCGACGGCGGGCAGACGGTGTCCCTGAGGGCGACGGAATACAGCGCGGGGACGGTGGCGCGGGCGGCGAAGTTGAGGCCGTCGAAGTAGGAGAGCGTACGGAAGACCGTCTCCGGGGCGCGTTGGGTCGCGAGGAAGCGTACGACCTCCTGGTAGGGATCCTGGTCGGTGATGTCAACGGCCCGGCGGACATGGGTGAGGAACGGGACGTCGATCAGGGCCGCTTCGAGTCCCGGGCGGAGCGCCGCTGCCGCCTGGGCGACGGCGCCGCCCTGGCTTGCCCCGTGGACGGCGATCCGCCGCTCGTCGACGGCCGGATGCGCCGCCGCGGCATCGACGGCGCGCACCGCGTCGGTGAAGACCCGCCGGTAGTAGTACTCGGCGGGGTCGAGGATGCCGCGGGTGACGAAGCCGGCGGCCTGTGGGTCGGCGGTGCCGTGCGGGTCCCCGGTCGCCCCCGCGCTCCGCGGGTTCGTGGCGCCCTGGCCGCGGGTGTCCATCACCAGCGCCACCCGGCCCGCGGCGGGCCAGACGAGATGGTCGTGCGGGAGGCCGCGGCCGGCGCCGTAACCGAGGTAGTGGATCACGCAGGGCATAGGGGCCGGGATCCCGGCCGGGATCAGCAGCCAGGCGCGTACGCGGTCGCCGCCGTAGCCGGTGAACTCGGTGTCGTACGCGGTCACGGTGGTGAGCGCCGCGTCGTAGGGCCGGTACACGGGATCGAGCGGCCGGGCGGCCGTCTCGTCCAGGGTGTGCCGCCAGAAGCTGTCGAAGTCGGCGGGCTCGTCCCGGTCGGGGCGGTAGCCGGTGAGCCGGTCCAGGGGCAGGTCGAACAGGGCCATGCGGGTCTCCGTGGGAAGGTTCACCGGGTACGTCCGGTGGCCGGTCCGTCCTCAGTCGCAGGACGGGCTCAGCAGATGGCGCGCGGTGAAGCCGAGCAGTCGCCGCGCGGCCGTGGTGTCCACGGGTGCGCTGCGTCCGGGCAGGGGGCGGCGGACCGGGGTGGTGGGGTGGTAGCGGCGCAGGAGTTCCTCCGTCGGGAACGGCACCATGGTCTCGGGCGCGCACAGATGGACGGCGTGGGCCCCCGGCCCGGGTACGTCGAGGGCCAGCAGCGCCGCCCTCGCCGCGTCGCGCGTCTCCAGATACGTCCACAGGTCCCGCGCCCCGGCGGCCGGATCCTCGGTGAGCCTCGCGGCGTGGGCCGGCAGCCGTTCGTCGAAGCCTCCGACGTACGGGTACCGCAGGCAGATCACGCTCATGGAGTGGCGTCGCGCCATCATGCGGGCCGTCAGTTCGTCGGTCTGTTTGGACAGGCCGTAGGCGTCCGCCACCTGGGACGGCGTCGCCTCGTCCAGCGGGAGGTACGCGGGGTGCGGGTCCGGGTCGTCCGTCCAGGGCAGGCCGGTGACACCGTAGGAACTGGCGAGCGCGGTACGGCGGACTCCGGCGCGCCCGGCCTCCTCCAGCACGGTGAACGTGGCGAGGGTGTTGCCGCCGAAGACCTCCCGTCCGGTGAGGTGCAGCGGGCTGGGGACGGCCGCGAGATGGATGACCGCGTCGGCGCCGTCGAGCGCGTCCCGTACGGCCGTCGCGTCGCCCGCGTCCCCGGTGACCACCCGCCGTGCGGTGAGGTCACCGGGGTCCTCCAGGACGAGGGCGTTGGTCTCGATCCCCCGCTCGGCGAGCAGGGTGAGCACCGCGCGTCCGATCCGTCCGGCGGCGCCGGTGACCATGACCCTCGTCGGCATGTTCAGCTCTCCGGTCCGTAGGCGCGGACGGCCGCGATGTGGGCGGACCGCGCGCCGTTGGTCGCTTCGACGACGATTCTCAGCGCCGACACCGTGACCGGCTCGTCGAACGTGTGCACACGGCGGCGGCGCCGGTTGTCGTGCGCCGCCGCGAGGACGTGCCAGGGGCCGGTCTCCTCACGGCCCTCGATGCGGTAGTCGCGCAGCAGCGTGGGCAGCGTGTCGAACGGGGTTCTGTGGTGGTGCAGATTGATGAGGTCCTCGTTGACGTCGTCGTCCGCGAGGAGGTCGATACGGCCCAGAGTGACCGGTTCGGGCCAGGCCAGCTCCAGCCAGGTGCCGGTCCCGGCCCCGGCCCCGGTCCCAGCCGTCTCGGCGAGCGGCGCCGAGACCCACATGTGCGGTCCGGCGTACGGGCGGGCGTAGCCGTCGACGGCCTTGGCGGGGGCGAAGGCGTCTGTCGCTCCCGTACGCAGACAGAAGGTGCTGCGCAGCAGACTGGTGTCCGTCCATTCGCGCAGGGGCTGCGGTGTCTCGTCCTGGGGCCGCAACGGCACGCGGGTGAAGCACAGCACGCCGGGGGTGGGTGTGTCCGCGCGGCGGAGGGCGAGGGCGGGGTTGGCCCGTACGACGAGGAAGGCGTTGCGCGGGGTCTCGGGCGACCAGGTGAGGCCCGTGTCGATCCACACTCCGGCGCCGGCGGTGACCGGGACGGTGACGGAGTCGACGAGCCGGCGCGGTACGTAGTTCTGGCCCAGCTCCGGGTCGTACAGCTCGACCGTGAGGTCGGTGTCGCGCGCGGCGTCCACGAGGAGTTCGAGGCCGGTGAGCCCCGGATCGGCGGGCAGGACGATCCCGGCGTCTGCCGCCAACGGCCAGGATTCGCCCGGTGTCTCGACGGCGAGGCGGGTGAGGCTGGAGTGGGCGGTGACGGTGGCGCGCAGGGCGAGGTCGCCCGGGTCGGTGGAGGCGAGGCCGATGACGGAGGCGTCCTCGCGCAACAGGGTGCGTTGCAGCGCGGAGATGTCCAACGCCCTTGGGGCGACGCCGAGTTCGGCGCAGAGCGCGGCGGCCGTCCCGGCGGCCTGGCCGAGGGTGGCGCAGGTGGCCATGACACGGGTGGAGCCGAACGCGACATGGCTGGCGGAGATGTCGCGTCCCGCGAAGAGCAGGTTGGAGGTGTTCGCGGAGTACAGGCTCCGGTAGGGGATGTGGTAAATCCCGTCCGCGTAGCGCTGTTTCGCGGCCGCCTCGGTGGCGTACATGCCCTGGGGCGGATGCAGGTCGATGGACCAGCCGCCGAACGCGACGCGGTCGGGGAACGGTGTCTGGCCGAGGATGTCGGCCTGGTTCAGTACGTAGTCGCCGACGAACCGCCGGTATTCGCGCTTGCCGGGCACGGAGCCCACCCACTCCAGGGTCATGGTCTCGGCGTCGAAGTCGCCGGAGTTCTTGATGTGGTCCCAGATTCCGTAGATGACCGACCACAGCTCGTCGCGGATGCGCTCGTTGTCGTGCACGGTGTCGAGTTCGCCGCCGAACTCGATCCACCAGTAGGCGCAGCCGTTGTCGCCGGCCTTGATGATGCGCCGTTCGGGGATGGAGGTCTTGGTGATGTCCTTGGCGAAGTCCGGTGGTACGTAGCGGACGGGGTGTCCGGTGTCCTTGGTGTAGAAGAGCAGCGTGGACCCCAGGGAGATGTCGTCGGCGGTCTCGGGCGCCCACGGCTCGCCGTACTCCTCGCGGGACTCCCGGCCGATCCGGTGGTGCGCGCCGGCGAGATGGCCGATCAGACCGTCTCCGGTGCAGTCGAGGAACAGGTCGCTCTCGAAGCGGATTCGCCGCTCGGAGCCCATCATCCAGCCGGTGACGGCGGTCAGCCGCCGGTCGTCCGCCGGTCCGTGCGCCTCGACCTCGCGGACGTCGGTGTTGAGGTGGAGTGCGATGTTGGGCTCGGCCCGCACGGCGTCCAGGATCACGGCGTCCCAGTAGTAGGGATTGCCCTCGGGGTTGCGGTACTGGTTCTCGACGAACAGTTCGCCCATGATGCCGCCCTCGCGGGCGTGGTGGTTCTTGCCGTGCCCGGTGGCGCCGCACACCCAGACGCGTACCTCGCTGCTGGAGTTGCCGCCGAGGACCGGCCTGTTGTTGACCAGGGCGACGGTGCGTCCGAGCCGCGCCGCGGCGATGGCCGCGCAGGTCCCGGCCAGGCCGCCGCCGACCACGGTGATGTCGTACCTCGCGGTCTCGTTTCTCATGGGCTACTTCCAGTCCGGGTTGGCGGCGAGTCCGTAGTAGACGCGCGGCGCGCCGTCGAGGCGCACCGTGACCTTGCCGCCCGCCGCGGTGAGGGTGCGTTCCTGGCCGATGCAGTTCAGCTCCCGCACGGTGCCTTTCACCGTCGCGGAGTGGGCGACGACGTCGGTCTTGGTCGTCCACCTGTCGGTCCAGGGTTCCGGTGACGCGTACCAGGAGTCCGCGGTGTGGTCGGCGTTGAGCACATAGCCGTCCTTACGGCTCCACAGGATCGACACGGGGCCTTCGGGGGTGGTGAAGAGCAGGCCCTTGATGTCCTGGTCGGCGAAGGCGAGATGGCGGACGAAGTCGGCGCGGTCGAGGACACGGGCGGCGGTGGCGAAGGCGAGCAGCGAGGGCTTGGCGCTGGTGTCGCGGTTCATCAGTCCGAAGTGGTACTCGACGTTGTCCGGGTCGGCCTCCTGCGGATGGTGGATGGTGGTGTCGTGCAGCTGGTACCAGTTGACGCCCCTGACCCCCTCGGACTTGGCGAGGGCGAGGGTGAGCAGGGTGTTCTCGGCCGCGTTGCGGTAGGTGTCGGTCCACCAGGCGTTGGGCTTGGTGGAGGCGTAGGCCTCGGTGAGCCAGAGTTCCTTGTTCCCGCCGTACGTGTCGACGACCTCGCGGGCCTTGCGGAGCGCGCCGAGGAAGTTCCAGTACGAGCCGGAGGAGCCCTGGGTCCACTCCGAGGGCGGCGGGGCGTAGTCGGGGGTGAAGTTGCCGCGGCCCGGGTGGAAGGCGAAGGCGTCGATGAGGTCCCAGCCCCCGGCGGCGTGGAAGTTCTCCGTCCAGATGTAGTCCATGCCGCCGAGGCCCGCGTTCATCACCTTCATGGGCGAACCGGCGGCGGTCAGCCGGTCGGTGACCTGGCGCAGTCCGTCGCGTACGTAGACGTCGGCGCCCCGGCCCGACATCCAGGGCTGGTTGACCTCGTTGCTCACCTCGAAGTAGACGGCGTCGGCGTCGACGGCCTTGGCGACGTTGGTGTCGGCCCAGTCGGCGATCTGCTGCGGGGTGCCGCCGACGGGGATACCGCTGAGTTCGACGTTGTGCCCGATTCCGTGCGCGTCGAGGGTCGCGGTGTCGATTCCGGGCGCGCCGGCGTAGGCGATACGTATCCATTTGACGCCGAGGGTCTTCAGCAGGCCGAGTACGGCGTCCTTGCCCGGCTTCAGGAGCCAGGGGTAGTTGGCGATGCCGAACATGGATTCCGTACCGGCGCGGTAGGTGAAGTCGGGCAGCACGGAAAGGTTGGTGCGGGCCAGTGCGCGCTGGCCGCCCGCGATGGCCTCCACCTCGGTGAAGACGATGCCCTGGGACGGCGCGGTGAGGGTGAACGCGGCGTCCCAGGCCGCGCCGGGGGCCACTGTCCGGGTGAGCGTGCCGCCGGCGAGCCTGGTGCCGGCGAAATCGCGCGCCCACCATTTGAGGGTCACCGGCTTGGCGGCCGAACCGCCGTTGACCACCTGCGACTTGAGCGTCATGGTCTGTCCGGCGCTTTTGTAGAGGTTGAACGGCTGGTCGGTCCAGACCTCGACGCCGATGGGGCGGCCGGCCGCGATGGTGCCTGCGGCGCGCGGACGCAGGTCGCCGAGGACGAGGTCGGCCTCGGTGACGGCGGTGGCCGTGCCCGTGGCGGCGCCTGGGGCGTGGATCCATGTGGCGTTCGTGTAGGCGGGGTTGGTGCTGTCGAGGCAGAAGAAGCCCTTGCCGTCGGGCCATGTCTCGGCGTAGGCGCCGCCCGCGTTCGTCTCGTACGGGATACCGCCGCGGGCGTCGCGGTTCCAGACGGTGAGCGCCTCGTACGACTCGGCCGCGGTCGCCCCGTACACGGTCCTGGCGAACATGAAGCCCGACGGTGTCAGGGTGCCGGAGCCGCCGGTCTCCCACTTCAGATGGGCCTTGTGCGGGGTGACGTCGAACGTGCCGGTCACGGTGACGCCGGGCGCGCCGGCGCCCAGGGTGTAGGTGATCTGAAGGCCGGGCCTGCCGTCGGGCAGGGTGACCGCCTTCGGGGTGCCGCCGAAGGTGCGCTGCTGGCCCAGCGCGCTGTCCTTGATCATGAAGTGGGTGAGCAGGACGCGGTCGGTGCCCGCGCCGTCCTTGACGAGTAGGCTCCCGTCGCCCCGGCCGATGAGGGTGATGCCGTCGGCGGAGAGGGTGAGCGGGTCGGCGGCGTGGGCGGCGGTGGCGGGAAGCAGTGCGGCGCCCGTGGCGAGGGCGGTGCTCTGGAGGAATCTGCGGCGGGCAACTGACATGGCGGAGCCTTTCTCTTGTCCCTGAGAGGAAGGGGCGACGTGGTCGCGGACAGGCTGGGTCAGCCCTTGACGCCGGTGAAGCCGAGGCCGGCGACGATGTACTTCTGGCAGACGGCGAAGACGAGGACCGGCGGCGCGACGGCCATCACCATCGCGGCGATGAGCTGGTCCTGCGGTGCCTGGGTGGCGAGTTGGGCGAGTGCGACGCTGATCGGCTGCTTCTCGGGGTCGGTGAGGGCGACCAGCGGCCAGATGAAGTCCTTCCAGCTGTGCATGACCGCCAGCAGGCTGATCACGGCGAGCACCGGCCGGCTCATGGGCAGCACGATCTTCGTGAGCAGTTGGCGCGTGCTGACGCCGTCGACACGCGCCGCGTCGAAGAGTTCGCGGGGCAGGGCGTCGAAGAACTGTTTGGCGAGCAGCACCGTGAAGGCGTTGGTGCCGGCGGGCAGCCAGATCGCCCAGTAGGTGTCACCGAGGTTGAGGTGGAGGAACGGCACGTCGATCACCGTCATGAAGAGGCTGACCATGTTCACGGTGTACGGCACGAACATCGTGGCGAGGATCGCCCCGTAGACGACCCGGCCGAACCGGGGCCGGAGCACGGAGAGCGCGAAGCCGGCGGTGGCGGAGATGAACAGCTGGACGGCCCATGAACCGCCCACCACCAGCACGGTGTTCAGCAGATAGTGACCGACGCTCAGATCGGTGTAGGCGGTGGCGAAGTTGTCCAGGAGCGGCCGGTCCGGCCAGAGGGCGAGCGGCCGTGTGGTCAGCTCGGTGGGCGGCGAGACGGCGCCCTTGACCATCCAGTACAGCGGGCCGACGCCGATGAGCAGCAGCGACACGAGCGTGAGCGCCTGGATGGAGCGGACCGCGGCCCGGACGCCGGGGCGCTGCCGGTCGTGGACGGAGACGAAGGTGGTGGCGGAGGTCATGACGTGCTCCAACTGCGGGTGACCCGCAGATAGACCGCGGACAGCACGGCGAGGGCGAGCACCATCAGGAAGGAGAGCGCGGCGGCTTGCCCGTACTCGCCGTCCTGGAAGGCGTAGCGGAAGATCAGCAGCAGGACGGTGAGGGTGGAGTTCTGCGGACCGCCGCCGGTGAAGATGTACGGCTCGGTGAAGACCTGGATGGTGCCGATGAGCTGCACCAGCAGCAACAGTCCTATGACGGGCCTCAGTTGGGGCAACATGACATGGACGATCCGCCGCCAGATGCCGGCACCGTCCACCTCGGCGGCCTCGTAAAGCTCGGCGGGGATCCCGGCCATCGCCGCGAGGTAGATCAGGACGGCGCCGCCCATGCCGGCCCAGGTGGCTTCCAGTACCAGCGACAGCATCGCGGTGTCGGGCGATTCGAGCCAGGAGAAGGGGCCGAGGCCGACCGTGCCCAGGGCGCTGTTGAAGAGGCCGCTGCCCGGGTCGTAGAACCATTTCCACAGCAGGATCGCGACGACCGGCGGGATGACGACCGGGAGATAGACAAGGAAGCGGTAGATACCGGCGCCGCGGCGCACGGTGCTCACCACGGCGGCGATCACGAGGGGCGCGGGGAAGCCGATCACGATGCCCAGGCCGACGAAGAGCAGGGTGTTGCCCACGGCGGTGCCCAGCAGCGGATCGTCGAACAGGGCGCGGAAGTTGTCGAGGCCGACCCAGACGGCGGGGTCGACGAGGTTGGTGCGCTGGAAGCCGAGGAGGAGGCTGCGCACGATCGGCCACCAGGCGAAGAGCCCGAAGACGATCAGGGTGGGCACGAGGAAGAGCCACGCGGTGAACTGTTCGCGGGCGGCTCCGGCGCGCCGGCCGGCCGGTCGGCCGTTCCCTCGGCGCTTCGGCCGGCCGATCCGTACCCGGGTGCCTCGGCCGGTGCCTCGCGAGGGAGACGTGCCGGGTGGGGCGGGGGTGTGCGAGGAGGGGCTGAGCAGGCTCATGGGAGGCTCTACTTCTGGTCCGCGGCGAGCTTGGAGTTGACGTCCTTCTCGGCCTCGGCCAGCAGGGCGTCGACGTCGGCGTCCCGCTCGGTGAGGACCGCCTGGACGACGGGGTCGAGCGCGGTGTAGAGCGTCTGCGCCTGATAGGGCGGTTCCGGCTTGAGTTCGAGCGACGACAGGCCCTCGGTGTAGGGCCGGAAGTGCTCCAGTTCCACATTGACGTACGGCTTGATCGCGGCGTCGATCGCGGCCTGCCGTTCGGCGTCGAAGACCGGCAGGGTGGGCACTCCCACCGCGGACTTGGGATCGGCGGCGAGCGCCTCGGCCTGCCGCGCCGCCGCGTCGGTGCTGTACTGCGGCTGGGCGTAGGCGAAGGTCAGCCATTTGACGGCCGCCTCCGTGTGCTTCTTGTCGGTCGATTCGGGGACGAGGTAGATGTCGCCGCCGGTGAGTGTGGCGTCGCCACCCGACTGCGGCATGGGCGCGACCCCGAACGCGCCGGTGTCCTCCATGCCGAACTGTGTGGTGGCGAGCCGGTAGGTGCCGGGGCTGCCCATGAACATCCCGACCTGGCCTGCCGCGAACTGTCTGATGACGTCGTTCTGGTTGTTGAGCAGGTTCTTGCCGAGCGAGTCGTCCTTCCAGCGCATGTCCTTCAGCAGGTTCAGCGCCTTCTTGGTCGGCTCGCCGGTGAACTGGGCGACGTACTTGCCGTTCTCCTCCCGCTGGAGATCGCCGCCGAAGGCGTAGCTGAGCATCGTCAGCTGCCAGCCGCCCTGGTTGTCCTTGGACTCGTGGACGAAGCCCGCCTTGCCGGTACGGTCGCTGATCGCCTTGGCGGCGGTACGTACCTCCGGCCAGGTGGTGGGCGGCCGGTCGGGATCGAGCCCGGCCTTTTCGAAGAGGTCGCGGTTGTAGACGAGGCCCTGGGCGTACGGGTTCTGCGGGACGCCGTAGACCTCGCCGGCGGGATCGCTCAGCGGCTTGAGGATCTGCGGGTTGAACTCGGCGAAGTGGTCCCACTCCTGGAGCTGCCCGGTGATGGGCCGCACCTGGCCCTGCTGGATGAGCCGGGGCGGTTCGGTGAGCGGCACCTTGATGACGTCCTCGACATTGCCGCCGGAGAGCTTGGCGGAGAACGTCAGCGGGTCGAAGACCGTGGTGGAGCCCTTGATCTCGATGCCGGGGTTGGCCTTCTCGAAGTCGGCCACCTGCTTCTTGAACAGGGCGAGGGCGGGCTTGTCGGTGGCCGGCGGCATGCCCTGGACGCGGAGCACGAGGTCGCCGCCGGAGCCGGCCTTGCTCGGGGTGACGGCGGAGCAGCCGGTGAGGGCCAAGGCCACGGCGGTACAGCCGAGCCATGCTGCACGGCGGGATATACGGCACATATCGACTCCAAGGAACATGGTGGACATGGTGCGTCGGCGCGGGGGGTGCCTGATTGTGGTGGAGGTGCCTGGTTGTGGTGGCGGGTGCCTGGTTGTCGTGCGCTCAGCGGGAGGAGGCGGGCGCGGGGCCCGTCGACGCGCGCGGGATCAGCCGTGAGCCGATCTCGACGGGCGGGGGCGCGTTACCTCCCGCGTTTCCCGCGATCGTCTCGATGAGCAGATCGGTGGCGCGGGTGGCGACTTCCACCGGATCGATCCTGATGGTGGTGAGGCCGGGCGTGGAGACGGAGGCGAGCTGCGTGTCGTCGATACCGATGACGCTGACGTCGCCGGGGACGGCCACACCGAGGTTCGCCATCTGGTGCAGCACGCCCAGGGCGACCAGATCGTTGTGGGCGAGGACCGCCGTGGCCCCGTGCGCGGCGACGAGCGTCGCCGCGTGCACGCCGGTCTCGAACCTCGGCTCGTACGGGCCGAGTTCGACCAGGGAGAGGTCCAGCGCCTCGAAGGACTCGTGGATGGACTTGCCGCGGCTGAGTTCGGCGCGGGAGGCGTTGACGAACACACAACGCCGGTGACCGTACGCGCGCAGATGCTCGACGGCCTGCGCGATTCCGGCGGACAGGGAGATGTGCACCTCGGCGATGCCCGGCACATGACGGTTCACCACGACCAGCGGCATCCGCTCGGCGAGTTCGAGCAGCCGGTCCTCGGAGAGTGTGGAGGCCCAGAGCACCAGCCCGTCGACCCGCTTCGACACGGCCGCGATCGTCTCCAGTTCGTCGGCCTCGCGTTCGTCGCTGTCGGCGACGAGGACGGTGTGCCCCAGTCGCCTGGCACGGGCCTGCATCGCCTTCACGATGGGCGGGAAGAAGGGGTTGACGATGTCCGGGATGATCAGCCCGAGGGTTCCGGTGCCGACCCCGCGCAGGCTGCGGGCCGCCGGATTGGGTGCGTAACCGAGCTTGGCCGCGACGTCGAGGATGCGCTGCCGGGTCTTCGGCTGCACCTGGTCGGGCGCGGTGAACGCGCGGGACACCGTCGAGACGGAGACGCCGGCGGCGCTCGCCACCTCCCGGATCGTGACTGGCACGGACGGCCTCCTCGGTTCGCTTCCCCGGTTCGTCGCCGGTTCGTTTCTCTGGCCTTCTCGGCTGGATGCGGTGGATCCTTGCGAACGTTCCCAGACGGTGTCAAGAGTGTTGCGTCAAAGAAAATCCCGTGAAAATCCGCTACTCGCAGGGGTCTTGTGCGACCGCTTGGGCAACGTCAATGATTCGGTCCTGTTGGTGTTGCGGAGTTTGCGGGAACGTTCTCATCGAGGAGTGACATGAAGATCACCGGCCTGGAAGTGCTGACTCTCCCCGACCACGGAGACAGCATGATGCTGGTCGCGGTCGACACCGACGAGGGCATCCACGGTCTGGGCGAGGTGGGCATCCGGTCGCGTCAGAAGGCGGTCGCCGGCGCGCTCGACCATCTCGCCGATCTGATCGTCGGCGAGGATCCGCGGCGCATCGAGCATCTCTGGCAGGTGATGTCGCGCCGCGGCTTCTTTCCCTCGGACCGGATGGTCGGCGCCGCCATCGCCGCGGTGGATGTCGCGCTGTGGGACATCCGGGGCAAGGCGCTGGGCGTACCGGTGCACGAACTGCTGGGCGGCCGGGTACGGGACCATGTCCCGGCTTACACGCATGTCGGTGACGACTACCACGAGCGTGACCGGTTCCTGGACCGCTGCCGCGGGCTCGTGCTGGAGGGCTGGCGCCATCTGCGCTTCGCCGCGCCGCACCGGGCGGACGGCGTGCTGGACGCCCGCCGCTGTCTGCGGGACTCGGTCGAACTCTTCCACCAGGTACGGGAAACGGTCGGGGACGAGGTGGAACTCATCCTCGATGTGCACACACGGCTGGATCCGCCGGAGGCGCTGACCCTGTGCCGGGAGATCGAGGCGGCACGCCCGTACTTCGTGGAGGATCCGCTGCGCTGCGAGAACACCGAGAGCTACCGCATGCTGCGCGCCCGCACCGGCGTACCGTTGGCGGCCGGTGAACAGTTCGGCTCCAAATGGGAGTTCAGAAGTCTCATCGAGGGCGATCTGATCGACTACGCGCGGGTCGACGTCGGAGTCGCCGCGGGGATCACCGAGGCCAAGAAGATCGCGGCCATGGCGGAGACGCACCACATCAAGCTCGCCACGCACAATCCGCTCGGCCCGGTGACCGCCGCATCGTCGCTCCAGCTCAACCTCGCCTGCACCAATGTGGCCGTCCAGGAGCACCAGACCGACCCGGAACCGGCGACGGCCGCCCTGTTCGTCGAACGGCCGACCGTGGTTCCGGGCCGTGTCGAGCGGAGCGAACTGCCCGGGATCGGGGTGGTGATCGACCGCGAGGAGGCGCGCGCGTACCAGGCCACGGCCGCCGAGCGGCCCCATCTGCGCACGTCCGACGGCGCGTTCACCAACTGGTGAGCCCGTGCGCCGCATGGCGGGCGGCAGTTGCTGACCGCGGTCGGCTATCGCTTTGCGCGCGGAGGCCGACGCCGACGACCTGTTCTCTCCGTGTTGCGGTAGGCGTCGGCCAGACGGCAGAGGTAATCGGTATCGCTGCCCAGGTCATGGCCACCCACGGCGGCGTTCTCGATCGAACGCAACGGACTGCCCTTCTCGCGGGCACGCAGGGCAACCGCGATCCTGGCGGCTTCTCGCCGGGCGTCTTCCATCCCGCTGACGGCTGACTCGTCGGAAGGCAGGTACGGGCGTATCGCCAGCAGACCGTCGCGGATCTCGATCACTCGCCGGTACAGCTGCAACCTTGTGGGGAAAAGTGTGTTGCCGTGCAGCAGCCCAGGGGGTTCCAGCGCGATGGCGGGTTCGGCCCGGTAGAGGGCGGACCACAGCGGGCCGAGCTGTCGGTAGCGACCGTAGCGGCGCAGCCACTCGGCGATCGCCGGCACGGCGACTCCAACGAGTACAAGGAGGTGGGCCGTTGTCGGCAGCGCTCTGCTCATCATGAAGCCCCTGCCGAACGAGAAGTCGACCGGGGCTCGGGCGGAGACCGCGACAACGGTCTTACTCAACATGTAGCAGGCCGCCGCGCCGGTTCCGGCGGCGACCAAGCTGAGACCCAGACGCAGCGCCAGGTCCGGCGCTTCGAACGCGTCCCGAAGGCAGAGCCGGGCGATGACGGTGAACTCGGGCAGCAGCGCCACGGCGTAGGCGATGCAGTACTCCATCACCCATGGCGACTGTGGGTACAGGTTCGGGGTGAGAGCGAACAGGAGACACATCGCGACACCGGCGAAGACCACCCACGCCGTGTGCGCGCGAGCGCGTGCTTCGTATCCGTGCAGCCGCAGCAGGATCTGGGCTCCCGCCCAGACGGCGGCGAGCATGGCGACGTGACCGACGAGTCGTTCGATGCCGTGCGAACTCGCGGCGCGCGCGAGAGTGGCAGCGGCAGGTGTGAGTGCCGTCTGTGAAACGGCAAGGCCGAGCACGCAGAGCCGCACGAGCCGGCGGCCGGGCGCGGGCCCCGGTCGCAGCCACAGCAGCATCCCCCAGGCGAGCAGGGCCGGAACGTAGTTCCGCGCCAGTTCACCCACGGTCGCGACCGTTCCCCAGCGCGGATCGCAGTCGGCCGACCACAGATTCGTCGCGAGAGGCCGGGCGGACATGCTGGCCGAGCAACGACGCCAGGAACTCCGCTTCCCGCTCCTCGACGCTCGAATAGCCGGTGCGGCCCAGCACCCGGCGGATCATGCGCGGATCAAGGTCGGGCAGCAGTAATCGCGCCTGTTCAGCGGGGCTGAGTGTGACGGGGAAGTGGTCGCACAGCATGTGACCGATCTCGTGCAGCACGATGTGGTTCTGGTGCGGCACGGTCGTGTGCTGCTCGTACGCGATCAGGTCGGCGGTATCGGTCGCGATCCAGAGCCCGCACACACCGAAGAGGTCGGGCAGAGGCAGTCGCTTGATCGCCCGCCCGCGCCTCGTACCCAGTTCGGCGCACAGCGTCGGGACATCGAACGAGCCCGGCAGCTCCAGATCCCGGAGCACCTCGGCGCAGCGGCGCCGCATCTTCCGCCGGCCGGTCCGGATCATTGGTCCACGTCGCCCGCGGGATCAGGCAGCCCTTCGAGTTCGCGGACGCGGTCGACCATGTCCCTTATCGTCTCCAGACTCTTCGTCGACAACCCACGTGCGCGCAGGGCGATCTGCCGCACCGGCGCGTCGCGCAGCGCGCTGAGCAGCGCGAGTTGGGCGTTGATGCGCTCGGCCTCCGCGTCGTCGAAGAAGTACGCCGGGGGTACGCCGAAGAAGGTCGCGAGAGCTTCAAGATGACGCTTGGTCGGGTTGTCCCGGAGACCTTTGCGCAACTGCCACAAGTACGTTGACGAGATGGTGGGACCGCCCTGAGCCCTGATCGCCTCGGCGACCTCGTCGAACGTGTACTCGCCGCCGTCGGCCGGCCGCACCACGCTGAACAAATGGTCGACCTTCGTCGCCAGTACGGCTTTGGCGCTGTCCTCTGCCATGCCCACATCCTACCTCGATCAACTCACATAAAGCGGAATACTGAATTCTATCCATCTTGGTTGACGTGCTCCATTGGCGCGAGCTACGGTCCTGCCATTCCGGGAACGACCGCGGCGACGATCTCACCGCCCCGGGATTCAACGGATCAACGACTGTCCGACCAAGGGGAGAAGTCACGTGAACAAATTGGTAGAACGTTCCATGATCCGCAAACCAGCCGTCCTTCTCGCAATGCTGGCAACGGCGGCGGCATCGCTCATCGTCAGCTCTCCCCCGGCTTCGGCGGATCAGAGTGCGAGCGGGGATACGTACTGCTATCACGGTCGACGGGTGGGCGTCGAAGACAAGGCGAGCGGGGTGGTGAGCGTCACGGCCGTTGACGTGAACAAGATCTACGTCGCCCCGTTCCTCGCCGTACACCGCACACAGTCCTCGAAGTTCTCGGGGAGCTGGACCGTGAATGCCGTTGACGCCGGCGGCCCGGGAATTATCGTCCACGCGTTCGGATACTGCTACTTCTGATGCTCCTGTAGGGAAACAAGGGCATCCGTAGACCGGCTGCCGTCCATTCGTCGCCGGGGTGCGTATGGGCGGCGGCAACCCTTCTGAACAGGCATTGGGTGGTTGGTATCGTGCGACCGGGGTCGATGAATATCGTCATGCTGACTTCCTGCGTGTTGCTCATCGCGCTCGGCGGATGCGATCGGCAATCGGCGCCGACGAGGGGCGCGGGAGCAGCGAGCGAACCTGCCGTATCGGGTGCGGACAGATCGGCGTTCAAGCGATACTGGGACGACATGACGGCGTACAAGAACGAGTACGCTTCCTGCCTTCGGTCGCGCGGAATTGGCGGAGTCAGCGTCAAGGAGTCGTCTGTCGAGTTCCCGACGACTGAACAGAACAACGAGAAGGCTTCATCAGCCCAACGGATCTGCCGTTCAGAGGTCGCGTATCCGGAAGACCCCGACGACGAGGTTCGGCGAGGCATGTATGCGGCAGCGGTGGGCAGCTACCAATGTCTCGCCGAAGGCGGCTGGAAGCCCAAGAAGCCACCCTCACTGAGCGCCTACCTGGCGGAAGGTGCCCAGTGGACGCCCTACTCGGAATTGCCGGTGAACGACGCCGAGTGGGAAAAGCTCAACAAACAATGCCCACAGTTCGACTCATGAGAGCTGAGACTCGGGCACACGCCGCCTGAAGCAGCCGGCGCGACAGGCAAGTTGAAGGCCCGCCCCCGCTGGGCCGCACAACCCTCATGGCGAGGCTTAGTGATGGCGGTGTAGACGGCCTGGATGATCAAGTCCAAGGGGTCGGCGGGCACAGGGGGTCTGCGTGCAGCGGCTGTGGCGCTTCCGGTCAGCCTTCTCCGTTGGGCACGGAGCAACGCGATGTCCGTTTCCTGCCAGCAGGCACAGGCGCGTCGAGTCGCCATCGGGCACATGACCAAGTACACCGTGCTCCCCGTTGAAACAGCCGTCCTCAAGGAACTGCGGATCGCCGACGACGCAGGCCGTCCCTGCGCCCCGTACATCGCGACCCGCGACGACGCAGGCTCCCCGCTGCGCTGCTGCCTTCGCCCCATCAGGATCGGTGAGCAAATTGCCCTTGTTTCGTACGCCCCACTGCGACGCTGGGCCACCACGAGGGGTGCACGTCCGGGCGCGTACGACGAACAAGGTCCCGTCTTTATTCACGCCGATGACTGCGACGGGTTCACCCTCGGCGAGAGCTACCCTTTCGATCGGCCGGGCGCCCTGCGAACCGTGCGCCGCTATGACGCCCGGGGCCATATCGCCGGTGGACGCCTTATGGAGATTCCCGCCGACGCCACGGTCGGCTTCGACGCGGCTTTTGACGATGCGTTCAGCGACCCGGACGTGGTGCTCGTACACGTCCGGGCAGTGGAATACGGATGCTTCCACTTCGAGGTGCGACGGCCCTCGGCCGAGGCGCGTTAGCTGGCAAGAGCACGCTCAGGGTAGGGGTCGCGGCGCCGCACCCCCTGGCCCCTCGCAACGATCATGTGTACGGTCCTCACAACGCTGGCCTTCCCGGACCCGGATTCCCTCGCGGAGATGAGCCGATGACCCCGCAGGTAAGCCCTCAAGGGCTCGACTGGTACCGCCGTGCCCGGTTCGGCATGTTCGTCCACTGGGGCCTCTACTCGATGATCGGCCGCGGCGAGTGGGAACAGGTCATCGCCCGGATACCGGCGGCCGAGTACGCGCCGCTGGCCAAGCTCTTCAACCCCGCGGCCTTCGACGCCAATAAACTCGTCGCTCATGCCGAGGCGGCGGGCCAGCGCTACCTCACCATCACCAGCCGCCATCACGACGGTTTCTCCATGTACGACACCGCACTGTCCGACTTCAAGATCACCCGTTCTCCGTTCCGCCGCGACCCCATCGCCGAACTCGCCGACGCCTGCCGGGAATCCGGCACCGTCAAGCTGGGCTTCTACATCTCTCTCGTGGACTGGCACCACCCCGGCTACCTCGACTCATCCCGCTGGGAGGACTATCTCGCCTTCCTCTTCGGGCAGGTCGAAGAGCTGTGCACGCAGTACGGGGAGATCGCGCAGATCTGGTTCGACGGCGACTGGCCCAACTCCCCCGTCCCGGAGGAACATCCGGGCTGGTTCACCGCCGACCAGCAGTGGCACTATCCCCGGCTGTACGACCTCATCCACCGCCTCCAGCCGGACGCCGTACTCCTCAACAACCGCAAAGACGGCCTCCAGCCCGGTGAGGATGTCCAGGGCTACGAGAACGATCTCCCCGGAGAGAACACCACGGGCCTCAACCCCGGCGCGCTGCTCGCGGTGCCGCGCGAAACCTGCCTGACGATGAACCGCAGTTGGGGCTACGTACCGCACGACACAAACTACAAACGGCCGGACGAGCTCATCGACACACTGCTGCGCTGCGTGGCCGCCGACTCCAACCTGCTGCTGAACATCGGCCCGACACAGTCCGGCGACGTACCGGCCCCCGCACAGGAGCGCCTACGCGAGATGGGCCGCTGGCTGGACACACACGGCGACGCCGTATACAGCGCGGGGCCAGGACCGGAGCCCGGGACCATCCGCACCCAGGACGGGCGAGTCCTGGACCTGACCGACCTGATGCCTCAGACCTAACATTCCGTGGCAGGCGTCAGCCGATCAGCTGTTCCGACCGTTCCCACAGGCCGCGCGTCAGATTCCCAGTCGCGTCCGGGTGTGCCTTCGGCGAGCCAGCGGTTCGACGACAGGAACGGGGCGAGGTGGTTGATCTGGAAGGTCTTCTCGAAACCGTCGAGGGTCCTGGTGGGGTCGCCGTACACGCCGCCGGCGTTGTTGGTGAGCACGTCGATCCGCGGGTATGCGGCGTCCAGTTCGACCGCGAGCTTTCGCCCGCCACGGCTCGCGTGTTCTGCGGCGAGCGTCCCACGATCACCACTGAGATCTCCCGCAGTACGTTCTTCCGGTACTTCTCCTCCAAGGGGGACGCACTCTTCGCCGCGTCGGCCAGCCCCAAGCCCTCCCGTCAGGCCCCAAGGGGCGGGGCGCCCGTGGCCGGCGTCAACCGACGGTGAAACGCGTCGCTTTCGTGTCGAGCGTCGTGGAACCGTCACCGGCGCGGGCCAGCACCGCGACGTGCCAGAGTCCGCGCGGGGATTCGGCGGCGTCGGCACCGGTTATGGCGACAGAGTAGGTGCAGCGTACGGTGTCTCCGCCGGAGGGCTCGCACGTGGCCGGCTCGGCGGCGGCCATTTCCTTGACGGTCAAATCCTTCTCGGCGAACGACGAATCCGCCGGCCAGGCAAGGACCTTGACGTCCGTGACACCGGAGGACGCCGTCGCGTCGGTCGTGAAGACCAGCGAGCCGTCACGGTCACCGTGGGGAGCTGTGTAGCGGGCCGTGCTGTGCTCCAGGGTGGGCGGCTGCTCGCCGGCGTACGCGAGGGCGAACGTCCCGGCACCCCCCAGAACGGCGACCGCGGCGGTCACGGACAGAAGAACGGTACGTCGGGACATAAGAGGCTCTCCACCATCGTCTCAGCGGTATCGGAACCGGCGTTCTCCGCGCCGCCGGTTCATCGATGGTCGCCCCCTGAGAGTGCACCGAACATGAGTACTGACACTCAACCCGGCTGAGTAGAGGCGGCTGTTGGACGGTCGGGACCTGGTAAGGCCAGTCGCGCGGGGCGCCGGCCGGGGCTGCCGAGTTCCCGGTGTTGTCAGCCGGTGATGATGTGCGAGGGTGGTACTCGGACGATGCCGATCGCCGCTGGCGCGGTGACCTGCACCAGCTTTCCGAAGTCGGAGAAGACCGTTGTGACGGTTGTGGTGTTGAAACCGAAGCCGAGGGCCGTCCGTGTCTGGACCACCCGCCCCGCTCCGTCGATCCAGACGTCCGCGAAGGCGGGTATGTCCTCGCCCCTGGCCGCGCGGTCCTCGTTGACTTCGTCCCGCTCGCTCTCCGCGATCCTGAGCGAGATCGCCGCATGGTCCAGCATGCCGCGATAGTGCTTGGCCGGGGCACCGTTCACCTTCTCGACGCCCTGGTAGTAGACCTTCTTCGCCATACCTACCTGGACGAGCGTGTGCTCTGGATCGTTCATGGGTGCGCGAAGGGGTAGGTGCACCTCGCTCTTGTTCCGGTCGAAGGAGCCCCAAGGGCCCGCCGCTCCTTTGACGCCGCGCAGATAGACCTTTCCGGCCACGAAGAGTTCCTCCGCGTGAGCGCCACCGCTGTCGGTCGTCTCGACGGTGAGACGGCCCCTGTCGCCCGCCATGTCGAAGTGCCCGGTGATGAGCAGGAGTTGGCTCTGTTTGCCGTCGCTCATCGTGATTTCCTGGTCGAGCCGGGCACTGGTACGCCGCGTCGCGGCTACCGCGTCCACCACGGTGCCCGCGAGATCGCCCTCGGGGACCGGCGGCGTCTTCACGGCCCCGGCCCCGGCGTGCGGCTGGTCACTCTCGCTGGAACATCCGACGAGACCGGCGAGCGCGGCAGCGCAGAGCGACGGGGCCGGCGAGGACACGGGAACGACGGTAGGGACATGGAGGACGCATGGAAATCTCCCGGACATCACGCACACGCGACAGTCGCCGTGAACGCAGGAGCGAGGGACTGCTGCCCAGACGGGCTCACGTATGTTCCCATGCGGTGAACAGGGCATCTGAGTCAGGTCCGTCACCGCGTGATCCGGCCCCGCTCCGGGTACGGGGTGATCTCTTCGGCGTACGCGCCGGCCGGCGGGGCGGGGGCGTAGACCGGGGTCGTGGCGGTTCGGCCGGTCCGATCGGAGAGCTGGTCGGACCGGCCGAACCCAGGGGTGGCGCGGAAACCCGTCGCCGTGGAGCTGGGCCGGGGTCAGCGGATGGTGGTGACCCTGCGCTCCTTCAGGGCAGCGCAGTTGGAGTTCTCCACCGAGACGTACACGTTGGCGATGTTGCCACCCCAGCTGACGCAGTGGGCCTTGCCGTAGACGCGGCTCGGACCCGCGTACGACGTGAAGTTCCCGGAGTCCTCGGCCCACTCGTCGGTGTCGGGCACGTAGATGTACGCCGACATGAGCTTGGCGGTGCCCGGGTTGGTGCGGATGGTCGCGACGCAGTTCTTGCCGTTGGCGGAGTTGTACGTGAGGTAGACCGTGCCCTGCGAACCGATAGGAGCGGAGTTCACGGTCTTGTAAGCGCTGCCGCAGACCCCCTGCGGCGTGACGTTGGGCGCGGCGTGGGCGGTGGCGCCGAATGTGGCGGTGGCGCCGACGACGAGCGCGGTCAACGCTCCTGCGGTTGCGGCATTACGCTTGATTCCCATTATTTCCCCCTTGCGACTCCGAGAGCGGTTTGCTCACACTTGGAAGACCCCCGAACGGCACGGATGGTTGTACTCGGTTCGACGCGGCGTCACCTAGGGATTCGCCCCGATACCCGCACCGAGGTCGCTCGCCTACCGTCATGAGTAGTACTGAACTTCGGGTCAGCCGATCCGTATCGCACCGAACTCGTGTGTCACAGGAGGGTCCGATGAAGGCGATCGTCCAGGACCGGTACGGCTCACCCGACGTGTTGGAGCTCAGGGAGGTCGACAAGCCGGTTGTCGCCGACCATGAGGTTCTGGTGCGGGTCCACGCGGCCTCGGTCAACGCCCGTGACTGGCACGTCATGCGGGGTGACCCGTACCTGGCGCGCCTGACGTTCGGGTTCAGGGGGCCGAAGCCGAAGATCCGGGGCACGGACTTCGCGGGTCGGGTGGAAGCGGTGGGCAGGAACGTGACGCGGTTCCGACCCGGTGACGACGTATTCGGCGAAGCCGACGGGGCGTTCGCCGAGTACGTGTCCGCTCCGGAAGACGTGGTGGAGCCGAAACCGGCCGACCTGTCGTTCGAGCAGGCCGCCGCGCTGCCGCTGGCGGGGAACACGGCCCTGATGGGCCTGCGCGACCTGGGACAGGTCCAGCCGGGACAGCGGGTACTGGTCAATGGCGCGTCAGGTGGTGTGGGCACCTTCGCCGTACAGATCGCCAAGGCGTTCGGCGCGGAGGTGACCGGCGTCTGCAGTACGCGAAACCTGGAACTGGTCCGGTCGATGGGCGCGGATCACCTCATCGACTACACCGTGGAGGACTTCACCCGGAACGGACAGCGGTACGACGTCGTGTTCGACCTGGTGGGGAACCGTTCGCTGACCGAGTGCCGGCGTGCGCTGACACCTGCGGGGAGGCTCGTTCTCTCCGGTGGAGGCGTATTCGAAGGCGGGAGTCTTTTCGGGCCGATGGGTCTCATCCTCAAGGGCCACGTGATGTCCCGCTTCGTCCACCACCAGTTGCTCGTCCTCACGGCGACGCCGGGCAAGGAGAACCTGGCGGCGCTGGGGGAACTCGCCGGGTCCGGGAAGCTCGCCCCGGCCATCGACCGGACCTATCCGTTGAGCGAGGTACCCGAGGCCATCGGGTACGTCGAAGTGGAGCACGCGCGCGCGAAGGTCGTCATCACCGTGTGACGGACCGCCGTCCCTGCCCTGCGAGCCGGCCCCTCACAGCCAGCCCCGCCTGGCCGCCTGCCAGGCGAGTTGCATACGGGTGGTCGCTCCGGCGAGTTCCATCATGTGCTGGATATGGCGCTGCACGGTGCGCCGGCTCAGCCCCATCTGGCTGGCGATCGCCTTGTCGGCCACGCCCGCCACGAGCAGGGACAGCAACCGTCTGTCGATGGAGGAGAGCGGGTCCGGTGCGCCGGCTCCGTCCGTCCCCGCGACCGCCCCGGAGTCGTCGACGTCCAGCGGGACGGCGTCCTCCCAGTAGCGTTCGAACAGGGCGATGAGGGCGGCCAGGAGGTTGCTGTCCCGGACCAGCGCGGCCGTCGGCTCGTCGGGGCTGCCCTGCGGTCCTCCGGGCACCAACGGGCAGACGGCGATGGCACGGTCGGCCACGGCGAGCCGCAGCGGCAGATGGGGTACGGATCTGGCGATCTCCCCGGCACGCACGCCCTCGACGACGTTGTCGACCGCGCCCTCGTCGTCGAAGAAGGCCTTCTCGTACAGCACCCGGTAGGTCACGCCCCGGCCCAGCGCGTCGAACTCCGCGTCGTTGCTGCCCGACGGCATGGCCACGTACTGGGCCTTGCAGAACCAGAGCATCTCGTCGCGCGCGCTCGCCTGGATCTGCCGCAGATGCTGGCGCAGGGCTTCGCCGCCGGTGATGACCTCGATGAGCTGGCCCGCGTCCTGCCGGCGTGCGGTGTCCCGGTAGGTCTCCAGGAGACTGGTGACTTCGACGCGGGCCCGGTCCAACGCGTCCGAGTTACGTTTCAGCCGGGGGGTGAGCGCCACGTCCGGGGGTGTCGCGCGGTACTGACGCGGCACACCGTCGGTGTGGCTGGCCATGCCCTTGGCCGCGAGATCGGTCAGCACGCTCCGGGCTTCCACGACCTCCAGACCGACGCGCTCGGCGACGTCGGCGGCCTTGAGCGGACCCGTCGTGATGAGAAGCCGGTAGACGGCCTCCTCGACTGCCGATACCCCGGCGGCCTCCAGCGCCACTGCGCCCTCCTGAGACCTCGGCCCCCACGCGCTCACTTCACGCACCCTCGAACGTTGAATACCGTACTGCATCGTGTGCACAGCACACCGATGGGCAGACGGCTTCCACCGCCTGCCCACCCGTGCGCGACGACTCCCCGCTAGGGCGTGTTAGAAGTCCCGTCTGGCCCACGACGCCTGGCACGCGCGCTCGCCGCGTTGTCGGAGTCATCCAAGTACGTCCGGTCCATCTACGGGGTTGATCCTCCGCCTTGCGATCGCACGCACCAGACGCCGTGGGCCCCGCCCAATGGGCGGACGACGCTACTTCTCAAACACGCCCTGGCCGCGGTGGAGATACGCGCGTTCGACGGTCTGCCGGACACGGTTGCCGGCGGAGTCCTTCGCGGTGACACGCAACGTGACGTACGCGTCGCCCCGTTGCCGCTTCGGCGCCTCGATCTTCGCCGAGAAGGCGCCGGATCCGCGGCTCTTCACCGTGGCACGCTCCCAGCTGTCGCCGTCGTCGTAACTCGCCTCGACATCGAGGCTCACACCGCGCGGCGCGGCCAGTCCGTCCTGGGCGCGGACGGTCAGTCCCACGGAGTGGGACCGGCCGGGGCCGACCGAGTTGCGGACGTCGACGGGTACGTCGTAGTCGAGTTGGAGCAGCGGCAGCGCCGCCGTCCCACCCGCCGCCCCGGAGCGGAACGACCACGACGTCTCGGTCGCCGTCCCGAAGGCCCACTCGGGGGACACCCGTGACGTCGTCAGGTCCAGCCGGTAGTCGGCCGTGCCGGACGGCACGGTGAAGTCCGTCCAGGCGCTTTCGGCCTCGGCGGTCTTCTTCCCGTCGCGGTACAGCACGGCCGCCGCGGTGTCGCCCGGCTGAGCGTTCCGCGCCTGACCGGAGGTGCCGATCCCGCCGCTGTCGGCGGCGAGCCGCGACCAGTGCCCGTCCGTCGAGTCGGTGAACTCCGGGATCCGCAGCGAGAGCACGTTCCCCTCACGGACCGACGGGTTCCTCGTGCCGCGCGGGATGGACGGCCGGACCACCACACCCTGCCACACCTCGGACGTGCGCTCACCCGGCCGGTAGGTGCGGGCCGTGTCCCTCATGCCCACGTTCAGCGGCGTGTCGACATCGAAAGTGGTCTCGTGGTGCACCAGATGCTGCCAGCTGGTGTCGCCCGCACTGACGTACTCGGTGCGTTCGAAGCCGGTGGGCACATGGCGGGTGTACTGAAGCCATGCCGCGTCCTGGTAGGGCCGCCGGGCGAAACGCTGTTCGGCCGCCCACGGTGATCCGCCGTTGTCGGCGTACGAGGTGCGCACGATCGCGCTGTTGCGCTCCGACACCGTGTGCACCACACGTTCCGGAATCCGCTGGGAGGACACCTGCATGACGTCGTAGAGGTACGGGCTGCGCGCGGTGCCGGTGAACCGCACCGACGTGGAGCGCTTGTCGATCCGCTTCAGCAGCTCGGCGCCCACCTTCGCGCCGACCCGTACGGTGGGCAGGGCCCGGCGTTCGCCGTCCGGCCGCCAGCGGGTCCAGGCGATGTCGCTGAAGTGGACGAGCATCAGACCACGGGCACCGGCCGCCGCCGCCTTCTTGGCGAGTTCGCCTTCGTCCTCGCCCTCCTCGTTGGTGACGACGGCGAGTTTGCCCCGTGCTTTCCCGAACTCGGGGTCCTTGGCGTCGCCCGCGTCGACGGCGGTGAGACGCTCGCCCCGCTCGTCGAACAGGGGCGAGGTGGGCATGTAGTAGGCGTTCAGGTCGAGTTCGGTGCCCGGCACCGTCGTTTCCAGCAGAGGCGCGCTGAGTTGCCAGCGGGACGCGAACTCGAACGTGCCGTCCGTGACGGCGGGGGTGGGGCTGACGTACAGGCGTTTGGCGACGTCGAAGTACATCGTGCCCTGGATCAGGCCGTGTCCGTCGATCTTCCGGTACGTCTGGTAGCTGATGATGCCCCGCTGCTCGGCGGGGCGTGGTGTGCGGATGTCGACCAGCGTCGTACGGCGCGCGTCGAGGGTGACGGACATGTCCTTGGTGACCTTCACCTCGGGCACGACGACATGACGCAGTTCCTCTCCGTCACCCGCCTTGTCCAGGGTGGAGTAGTCGAGTTGGTACGTGCCCTCCTCGACCTCGGCCACGGCGGACTCGGTGTCGGTGTACCCCACGAACCCGTTGGCGCCCCAGATCGTCGGCAGCGCCTGGACGCGCTTGCCCTCGTGGTCGTACGTCCTGACGGTCAGCTTGTGGGTGGGGCCCTGCACGACCAGGCTCACCGTGGTGTGGACGGTGGCCGAACCGTCCGACGGCGTCGCCGTCACGTGCCCGTAGTAGTCGCCCTGCGCCGCGCGGACGGGGTCCACGGTGAGGGGCACCTCGGCCGTCGAGCCGGGCCCGACCCGTACGGAGTCGGCGCCCAGGCGCACAGCACCGGCCGCGGGTTCCCGGCCGCCGGTGGTCGCCAGCTTCAGACCGAGCGAGAGCGTGACCTCCTTCTCGGAGGTGTTGGTGTAGCGCAGCGTTCTGGTACGGGTCTCCCCCGTACCGGTCTCGAACGGGCCGAGCGCGACGGTGCCGGTGGCTGTCACCGGACCGAGCGCGGCGGCGGCCAGGTCGATACGGCCACCACCCTGTTCGGTGACCTGCTGGCCGGCGACGGTGCGCGCGGTACTGATCAGCGCGTCCTTGATCCGCGCGGCCGACCACTCGGGATACCGCTGGGCGAGCAGAGCCGCGGCTCCCGCCACATGGGGCGTGGCCATCGACGTCCCCGATGCCGCCACATAGTTCTCGTCCACGGGATCGCCCATGGCGGTGCCCGTGGCGCGGGCCGCCACGATCCCGACGCCGGGGGCCGTCACGTCGGGCTTGACACCGTCGTCCCCCGCCCGGGGACCACGGCTGGAGAACGGGGCCAGCGAATCGTCCCGGTCCACCGCGCCGACCGTGAGCGCGGCATCCGCGGCGCCGGGGGAACCGATCGTCCCCGTTCCGGGGCCGCTGTTGCCCGCGGCCACGACGAACAGCGCGTCACTGCTCTCGCTCAACTCGTTCAGCGCGAGGCTCATGGGGTCGCTGCCGTCGCTCGGAGCGTCCGAGCCCAGGCTCATGTTGACGACATCGGCCCCCTGCGCGGCGGCCCACTCCATCCCCGCGATGACCTGGGACTCGGTTCCGAAACCGTCGTCGCCGAGAACCTTCCCGATCATCAACTCGGCGGCGGGGGCGACTCCTTGACGGGTGCCACCCGACGCCTGGCCGCTGCCGCCGACGATCGAGGCCACATGCGTACCGTGTCCGAACGCGTCGCCCGTTCCGGAGCTGCCGGAGAAGTCCTCGGCCGAGGCTATCCGGCCCGCCAGGTCGGGGTGGGTCTGATCGGCACCGGTGTCCAGGACGGCCACCTTGACGTGCTCACCGCGCAGACCGGACTTCCAGACGTCGGGGGCCCCGATCTGGGCGGTACTGCGGTCCAGGGACGCGCTCACGCGCCCGTCCAGCCACACCCAGGGCGTGGCGGTGACCGCGGCGGCGTTCATCGTCGGCCCGGTGGGCGCGAGTCGCTTCCAGAACGCCCCGAGGTCGTCGGAGGAGACACTGACCGACCGGGCGTCGATGCTGTCCAGGAGCCGGCCGGGAGAACCGTCGTCGGCGAGGGCGGTGAGCCGTCGCACCGCGGAGTCCGCGACCCCGTCGGTGCCCGCCACGATCAGCGGGAGTTCCGCGGTATGGGCCTCGTCGTACCGCTGCGCGACGAGCGCGGTCACGTCGAACAGCTTCTTGTCCAGACGCCCGGCGGAGACCAGCTCCCCGGCGTCGGAGGGCAGGACCGTCAGTCGGCCGTCCTCCTCAAGGGTCCGGAAGATGATGCCCTTACGGCCCTTTCCCGGCTCGACCGAGACGACCCGGCCGTCCTGGCCGCCACCGCTGAGGGTGACCCGGTCGCCGGTGATGAGGCGCACGGAGACACTGCCCGCCCCGGCCCCGCCGCTCGCCGCCGGCTTCTCCCGTACTCCGTTGGTAGTGGCCGACACCGGCGCCACGGCGCCGGCGGCGAGAGTCAGTCCCGCCGATATGGCCGCCACAAGGCGGATCCGTCTCATCTGGTGCCATGCCTTCCGTTGCGCGAAGTGAGGAGTTCACCTGCCGCACAGACTCCTGTGAAGGCGGATTGGTGTCACTGAATTCCGGTGGCACAGGTGGGACATGTCCCAACGGCGACACGCGGCCCTGCCGGGGGCGCCGCGTTTCGGAGAGTTGAGGCGGTCGCGACAGGCCCGGTTCATTCGTCCGCGGCGTCCTCGGCCTCCCAGCGAAGCAGGTCGCCCGGCTGGCACTTGAGCACCTCGCAGAGCGCGGCGAGCGTCGCGAAGCGCACCGCCTTGGCGCGGCCGTTCTTGAGTACCGCCAGGTTGGCGGGCGTGATCCCTACGCGGTCCGCGAGCTCGCCCACGGACATCTTCCGCTTGGCCAGCATCACGTCGATGTCGACGGCGATCGGCATCAGATCACCTCGTTCAACTCGGCCTGCATCTGCGCCGCTTCGACGTCGCGGGCGACGGCCTGGGCGAGCAGCGTCCGCAGCACGAGCACGATGAGCGCGACTCCCAGGATGGCCACGCCGATCCCGCCCATGATGAGGGTGACGCCCGGGTCGTCCCGCTGGCCGGGCGCGTTCAGGGCCGTGACCGTGAACCACACGAGGGCAGCCGCGACGATCGCGCCGATGATGCCATCCACGTACCGGAAGGCGGCGTGGGAGAACACGGTTCCGCGTCGCACCATCGTCACCAGTCGCCATACGCAGACCAGCGCGGCCTGGGCCGTGCCGATGCCCAGGATCGTGATCACGCGCAGCGGGGTCAGTGGGAGCGACCCGTCCTCCGGGTCACTCCCACTGACCAACGCCCACACCATCAATGCCTGCACGAACACGGTGCCGGTGAGCACCACCACGAGCACGGCGCGCAGCGCACGTACTGTCAGCTTTCCCATGACCCATCCTTCCATCGACCTACGATGGAAATCTATCGAATCTCGATAGGTCACGCAAGAGCTGCGCCGGAGAGCGGGCGGTCAGCGCACTCGGCCGCGTGGTTTGAGGGCCGTCGGCGGGAGGTTCGGAGCCGGAAGGCGGGTGCCTGCGTAGCCCTTTACCTCGCCGAAGCGGGACTCGTTCGTCCACGCCTTTCGGGCCTCTTCGATCTCCTCGTGCGAGCGGCCGATGAAGTTCCACCACATGACGATCTCCTCCTCGAAGGGCTCGCCGCCGAGCAGCATCAGGCCCGCCTCGGAGTCGGTGCGGAGGGGAAGTTCCGTGCGACCACAGCCGAGGTAGAGCATCGAGCCCGCCGGGACCGGGACGCCGTCGACCCTCGCCTCGCCCGACATCGCCAGGACCGCGTACTCGAAGTCGGGGTCGAGGGGCAGGCGGGCGTCCGTGCCCGGGGTGAGGGTGAGGTCGGCGCCGACCAGGGGTGTGTACGTCGTGCCCGGGGATGTGGCGCCGTCCAGGGTGCCCAGGATGACCGTGGCCGTCAGGCCCGGGGCCGTGACCACGGGGAGGTCCGCGTGGTGCTGGAAGTGCGGGTCCACGTCGCGGTGGGCGTCCGGGAGGGCGACCCAGAGCTGGGCGCCGTGCAGGAACCGGGCGTGGGAACGGGGGCTCTCCTCGGAGTGGCTGATCGCGTGGCCCGAGGTCATGAGGCCCAGTTCTCGGGGGCGTACCGTCTGGAGGCTGCCCAGGCTGTCGCGGTGCAGGACCTCGCCGTCGTGGAGCCAGCTGACCGTCTGCAACCCCATGTGCGGGTGGGGCGGCACCTGCATGCCGGGCTCGTCGGCGATGTCGTCGGGGCCGTAGTGATCGACGAAGGCCCACGCGCCGACCATGCGGCGCCCGAGGTTGGGCAGCAGCCGGCGTACTTCCGTGGACTCGCCGAGCTTGACGTGTCGGGGGCTGAGGAGTTCGCGCACCGGCTCGGCGACGACGAAGCCACGGCCGCCGCAGACGGAGAGCGTCGCCTGACGATCAAGATTGCTCATGGCGCCCAACCTAATCCCGTCCGGCACCCCAGGGCAGCATCCACGCGATAACGGTCGCGTAGGTAGTGGAATGTTCAACCACCTCATCGTGTTGTGGGGTGGTGTAAGCGATCAGCCGGGCCCCAAGGGAGGGCAAGTGAAGAACACCTACTACGACTTCGGGACCGCCGCGGAGCGCTGGGCACGTGCTCAGCAGTTCTTCGACGCCCAGGAGTACGTCACGGCCGCGGGCATTCTCGAAGGGCTCGTCGCCGAGGCCCCGGAGCAGGTCTCGACCCGGCTGCTCCTCGCCCGTGCGTACTACCACTCCGCCCGGCTCCGGAAGGCCGAGACCGAGCTGCTCGCCGTGCTGGAGCGGGACCCCGTCGAGCAGTACGCGCGCCTCATGCTGGGCCGCACGCTGGAGCGGCAGGGGCGGGACGGCGACGCCGGACCGCATCTGCGGATGGCCGCCGCGCTTGCGGGTGAGTTCGCGTAGACGCGCGACCGGCGCCGCTAGCGGAGGGCGTCCAGCCGTCGTCGCGCCGGGCCCAGTGACCTGCCCCTGGCCGGAATGTCCGACCAGGGGCGGGTGCGCGCCTGCTCCAGTACGTTCGTCACCGTCCAGCGCCGCGCCGTGACCGCCGGATCCGTCAGCTGGTCCCAGCTGATCGGCGTCGCGACCGGAGCGCCTTCCTTCGGGCGTACGGAGAAGGGCGCGACGGCCGTCTGCGCGTACGCGTTGCTCTGGACGTCCAGATAGAGCCGGCCCGCGCGGGCGTCCATGCGCTGCTCGGTCGTCAGCCGGTCCGGATCACGGGCCGCCAGTACGCGCGCCGCGTCCATGGCGAAGGCCCGTACGTCGTCGAACGCCGTACGCCGGTCAAGCCGGACGGTCACATGCAGCCCCTTGGAACCCGTCGTCATCGCCATCGCGGGGAGCCTCAGCTCGTCCAGCAGTTCGC
Source organism: Streptomyces sp. NPDC058665 (assembly GCF_042714995.1). NCBI lineage: Bacteria > Bacillati > Actinomycetota > Actinomycetes > Kitasatosporales > Streptomycetaceae > Streptomyces > Streptomyces sp. NPDC058665. Next base: position 40,989 of record NZ_JBHXRX010000004.1, on the reverse strand, counting down.
GGAGCAGCAGCGCGGCGGCGCGTACGGGCTCGAAGTCGCCGTCCGCCGGGTCCAGGTCGAAGACCAGCCGGTCCGGGAAGTCGGGGCGGTCCGCCCGTGACAGCCAGCGGTGGAAGGTGATCGTCGCCTGGTCGGCGAGGAACACCAGCGTCGCGGCGTCGTCACACACGGGGTGCGTGACGGTCCCGCCCTTCTTCGGCATCTCGGCCCGCCGCGCCCAGTCGGGATAGTTGCCCGGGATGTTCTTCTGCATGAAGCGCGGCCCTTCGAGACCGTCCGGGTGGCGCTCCAACATCAGTGGTCTGCCCCTGAGTTCGGGCAGCATGTAGCGGGCGACCGAGCGGTAGTGCTCGACGAGGTCCGCCTTCGTGAGGTCGCTCCCCCGGCTGGTGCCGGAGGACCCGGAGGAGCTGGAAGAGCCGGTCGCCGGGAAGAGGACCTTCCGCGGCCGGTGGATCCGCACGGTCCGGCGGCCCGCCCGTACGCTCCCCTCCCCCGCGCTACCGGAGTCCGCACTCATCGCGCTCACGCCTCCTCGGCCACGGCCACCGGACAGGGCCTAGTGGGTACGGGGCCGGCGCCTGCCGCCCGGCCCCGAGGACTGCCTGCCGCGCGGCGCGGGCACCCCGCGTCGTTCGTTGCGGCGCAGCCGGCGGCGTTCCTCCTCGTCCGTACCGCCCCAAACCCCGGACGTACGGCCTGTGTTGAGCGCCCATTCGAGACAACGGCTCTCCACCGGGCAGCCGTGGCACACCGCCTTGGCGCGCTCCACCTGCTCGGCGGCGGGATCGGAATCCCCCACCGGGAAGAACAGTTCGGGATCGGCGCCCGCGCAGGCCGCGTCCCGCAGCCATTCCCACGCCTCGGCGCCGGAGCCTGTCCGGCTCCCGTCCGTCGTTCCCGCCGTTCCCGCCGTTCCCATCGATTCCGTTGTTCCCGTCTGATCGACGTGCGACCGCGCAGTCATTCAGTCCTCTCCCCGCACCACATTCCAGTCCTGATCCACCGTCTCCTGGCGCCCTTGGCCGTCTCTGGCCTCGTATTCACGCGCCGTGACACGCGCCGGCAGGCACGTGCGCAACCGCCCCTCGCGCTTGGGCGATCGGCCGAGTGTCCCTATGAGGCCCCTCGGGCCCTGGTCTCTTTCCATTTCCATGGCCAGCTCCTTCTTTCTGGTTCCTTGGCATTGGCGGGCACGGGCACGTGTCAGAGCGCGTACCCGACGTCTCCCGCCCGACACGGACCACGCGTTACGGGCTGAACTGCGTCAGGCCGAGGCCAGGGACGGCGCGAACGCCGGCGCGAGCGTCACGGCCGGAGTCGGCTCCTTCGCCGCCGCGTCGGTCCCGCCGCCCGGGACGTTCGGCAGGCGCAGGATGTTCTGCGGCGCCTCGACGCTCCTGGTGAACCAGACGACTTTGCCCTCCTCCGTGCCACAGGTGCCCCAGCTGTCGCTGAGTGAGGCGAGCCTGGCCAGTCCGCCGCAGCCGGCCGAAGGAAGTCGGGGCAGCTCAGGACCGTTGTCGGAGACGGCGGCCGTGAGATACCGGCCGGTCCAGCGGAGTTCGACCATGCACTTGTTGTCCTCACCGACATGGCGGTGGACATTGGTCAGCAGTTCGTCGATGCCCGAGCAGACCGGGTCGACGTGCCGGTCGAGATTCCAGTGTCGAAGGTGCGCGGCGACAATGCGCCGGATTTGCGATACGCGCTCCGGAGAGGCGTGCAATTCCACTACGTAGTAACGGCTCAGTGGAATCGTCATGATCGAGGCTCCTCACACAGAGGCCCACGTACTTCACCTCGTTGTTGCAACGACCCCCGAATACGAAGCGTGAGCGTTAGCCACTTCTGGGTCACTGAAAAGATTGACCCGACGGAGCCGAATGCGCAACTTCTCGGATTCCCCGCCGATTGCCGCGGTCGTCCGCGGGCCGTCGTGTTCGTCGGTGGTCCACGAGAAGACACGCAGGTCGGAGCGGGTCCGCGGCCGGTCTGGCCGCCCCCAGGAGGCAGCGAGGGCGGCCGGCCGAAATCGTCTGCACCCGGAAGCCATGTTTACCTCCGGCCCCGAGGTCGTCAGACACGGCGCGTGTCCAGCCGCAGCTGGGCCTCCTGTTCCTGGTCGCCCGCGGCCGTACCCAGCACCTCCACGGCGAACGCCCCGGTCAGCCCCTCCTGGAGCCTCGCGACCGCCCAGTAGCCGCCCTGGATGTCCGCGGTCACCGGCTTGGTCAGCCGGGTCGGGCCGGCCTTCTTCCGTACCTCCGACACGTCGAAGGTCGAGCACCACACCGTCGGGCGGGCACCCGCCACCTCCTCCGGCGTGTCGTCGGGCGCGCGGTCGGAGGCGAAGACGGTGCGCAGCGCGCCGAACACGGCATCCGCGTCCTTCGCCTCGCAGCCGCTGATCTCCACCGTCACCTCTGTGTCGGCGCCGTGTGACGCCTTGGGCTTCTGTGAGCTCTTCACCGTGGGTACCTCCGCTCGGAAGCGCGCGCCGGGCCGGTCAGCCCGACGGCTCGTCGGGGATGTCGGGAAGCTCCGGATCAGGGATCTCCTGGTCGGACTCTTGGTCGGGCTCTTGGTCGGGATCCTCCGGGACGTCTTCCTCGTCGTCCGAGCCGAGGTCGCCCTCCCGGTCGGGATCAGGGCCGGTGCCGGGATCGGGATCGGGTTCGCCGGACGAGCCCAGCCCCTCGACCCGCACGTCCAGCGGGTCCTCTCCGGGCCGGGCGGTCTGGTCGGGCAGGTCCCGCGGGACGGCCGCGCCCTTGCCATCGGACTCGCCCGGATGTCGGTCGTTCACCGTGACTCCCTTCGTCGCCGGGTCTTCGCGCGGTGGTCCCGCGGTCCTCGCCGCGTACCCGCTCGCGGCCGGTGAAACCGGTCGTACGGGCCCCTGGACCCCTGGACCCCTGGACCCCCGGGCCGACGGCCGGTCCGTCAGCGCCCCGTCAAGGTGAAGAGCCCGCCGTCGGGGTCGCGCAGCGTCACCTGCTCCGCCTCCTCGTACGCGGTGGTCTCAGCCATCACCACGGTGCCGCCCATCTCCTCGGCGGTCTCGGCCGCGGTTCTGACCGCCTTCACCCCGTCCACCGGGAACGACACATGCCAGCGCGGGCGCATGTGCGGATCCATCGCCGCCTCGACGCCACCACTGCTTATTCGTGCCACGACATTCCCGGAACCGTGTCCCGTACGGAGCACGACATGGTCCTTCTCGTAGCTGACGTCGATGCCGCCGGGTCCGTCGTCGGCCCAGCGCAGCACCTCGCCGTAGAAGATCGCCGAGGCGATGGCGTCGTACGTGCGCAGTTCCAGCCGGAAGGGCGGTTCGCCGAGCTTGACCGTGGCGTCGGGCAGCGGCTCGCCCTCCCAGAAGCCGAAAACGGCGCCGTCCCGGTCGGCGGCGAGCGCCGCCCGACCCATCTCGAAGGCCAGGGGGCCCACGGCGACCGTGGCGCTGCGCTCCCGGATACGCGACGCCGTCGCGTCCGCGTCGCCCACCACGAAGTACGGCGTCCACGCGACGGCCACCTGAAGGGTGGGGGCGAGCGCGCCGATGCTCGCCACCGGTACGCCGTCGGCCTCGGCCACCACGAACTGGTCACCGAGCTCGGTCGGGCGGAAGGTCCAGCCGAGTACGGCACCGTAGAAGTTCCGCGTGTCGGCGAGGTCGCGGGCCAGCAGGCTCGCCCAGCACGGCGCCCCGAAGACGGGATGCCTCGGTGCCATGGCCACTCACCTCACTCCGGTCGTGCCGGTGGATGCCCCGGTGCTCCCCTCCGCTCCCTGACGACTGTGCCAGCAGAGCACGCGGCCCGCATGTCGCCCGGCCCCCGCGGCCCCAGCCGCCCGGAGGCCCCGGCGATCAGGGGTGACCGGCGACGGCGCCCATCGGGTGGTGGGAGACTGTCCGCCGATCCTTCGAACGGAGCCCCCAGGTGCCCATGATCCGTCGCCTCCGCCGGGCGGTGCGGCGCGTCTACCGCAGCACTGTCGACCTCAGCCACCCGGCCCGGTCGCCGCTCGGCAGCGCCGTCGTGAACTGTGTGGTCTACATCGACGGCATACGGCAGCCGGGCGACTGCCCGGCCGAGGAAGCCGTACGACGGGTCCGCAGATCCGGCAGGGGCTTCGTCTGGATCGGTCTGCACGAGCCGGCCGAATCCGAGTTCAAGGGGCTCGCCGAGTTGTTCGGGCTCCACCCGCTGGCGGTCGACGACGCGGTGCACGCGCATCAGCGGCCGAAGGTGGAGCAGTACGACGACACGTTGTTCGCGGTCTTCAAGACCTGCCGCTATGTCGAGCACGAGATACTCACCGCCACCAGCGAGGTGGTGGACACGGGTGAGCTGATGGTCTTCACCGGACCCGACTTCGTGATCACGATCAGGCATGGCAGGCACGGTTCGCTCGGCCCGCTGCGGGAGCGGCTGGAGGCGGCGCCCGAGCGGCTGGCGATGGGGACGTCGTCCGTGCTGCACGCGATAGCGGACCAGGTGGTGGACGACTGTCTCGTCGTCGCCGACGCCGTCCAGGACGACATAGACCATGTGGAGAGCGCGGTCTTCAACGAATCGGCGGGCCGGGCCGACCGGGGCGAGGCCGGGCGCATCTACCAGCTCAAGCGTGAACTGCTGGAGCTGAAGCGGGCGGTGGCACCGCTGGACCGGCCGCTGGGAATGCTGGCGAACCGGACGATGCCGGGTGTCACTCCCGCCGTACGGCCGTACTTCCGCGACGTCACCGACCATCTGGCCCGGCTCACCGAGCAGATAGCCGCCTTCGACAATCTGCTGGACTCGATCCTCCAGGCCCACCTCGCGCAGGTGACCGTCGCGCAGAACGAGGACATGCGCAAGATCACCGCATGGGCCGCGATCATCGCGGTGCCGACGATGGTGTGCGGGATCTACGGGATGAACTTCGCGCACATGCCGGGTCTGACGTGGACGTACGGCTATCCGGCCGTCGTCGCTCTCATGGCTGCGGCGTGCTACGTCCTCCACCGCAGCTTCCGCCGCAACGGCTGGCTGTAACGCCGGCCGTAGTCCGCGACACCGGCCGCGCTCCGCGTCCGCGACACCGGCCGAACTCCGCGCCGTAGCACCCTGTCGTGACCCCGTCCGTGACGGCCGGACGAAGCACGGACCTTCGTTCGAAAGTATGTGCGACCTTGATTGGGTACGGTGTACGCTGGCCGCTCGTCGCTCGCCGAGAATCACGAGGAGCAGTCCGTGAACATCCCAGCCGCCGACAGTCACCACGTGATCAAGGTCCGCGGGGCCCGCGAGAACAACCTGAGGGAGGTCTCCGTCGACATCCCCAAGCGCCGCCTCACGGTCTTCACCGGCGTCTCGGGATCCGGCAAGTCCTCGCTCGTCTTCGGCACCATCGCCGCCGAGTCCCAGCGCCTGATCAACGAGACGTACACGGCGTTCATCCAGTCGTTCATGCCGAGCATGGGCAGACCCGACGTCGACTCACTGCACAATCTGAGCGCCGCGATCGTCGTCGACCAGGAGCGAATGGGCGCCAACTCCCGTTCCACGGTGGGCACGGCGACAGACGCGTACACCATGCTGCGGATCATCTTCAGCCGGCTCGGCACCCCGCACATCGGGACGTCAACCGCCTTCAGCTTCAACGCCGCCGAGGGCATGTGCGCCGAGTGCGAGGGGATCGGTCAGGTGTCGAAGATAGACATCGACCAGCTCGTGAACCGCGAACTCTCCCTGAACGAGGGCGCGATCACCGTCCCCGGCTTCCAAGTGGACGCCTGGTACTGGCAGATCATGGTGGCCTCGGGCTTCTACGACCCGGACAAAAAGCTCAAGGACTTCTCACCCGATGAGTGGGAGGTCTTCCTCCACAAGAGCGCGACCAAGGTCAAGGTCGGCTCCGGCAACATGACGTACGAGGGCCTCATTACCAAGCTCAACCGCACGATCCTGGTCAAGGACCGGGACTCCATGCAGTCCCATGTCCGGGCCTTCGTGGACCGGGCCGTCGTCTTCGCCGAGTGCCCGTCCTGCGGTGGCAGCCGGCTGAGCACCGCCGCGCTGTCCTCGAAGATCGACGGCGTGAACATCGCGGAGTGTTCGGCGATGCAGATCAGCGACCTGGCCGAGTACATCCGGAAGTTGGACGATCCGGGCGTGGCGCCGCTCCTCGGCAATCTGCGGGACCTGCTGGAGTCGCTGGTGGAGATCGGGCTCGGATATCTGAGCCTGGACCGCGTCTCGTCCTCCCTCTCCGGCGGTGAGGCGCAGCGCGTGAAGATGGTGCGGCATCTGGGCTCCAGCCTCACCGACGCCACGTACATCTTCGACGAGCCCACGATCGGGCTGCACCCGCACGACATCCGGCGGATGAACGACCTGCTGCTGCGGCTGCGGGACAAGGGCAACACCGTGCTGGTCGTCGAGCACAAGCCCGAGGTCATCGCGATGGCCGACCATGTGGTGGATCTCGGGCCCGGCGCCGGTACGGCGGGCGGGCGGATCTGCTACACCGGCGACGTGGCGGGGCTGCGAGCCTCGGACACGCTCACCGGACGGCACCTCGAACACCGGGCGCGGCTACGGGAGTCGGTGCGCGAGCCGAACGGGCGGCTGTCCATCGAGGGCGCCGATCTGCACAACCTGAAGAACGTGAGCGTCGACATCCCGACCGGTGTGCTGAGTGTGATCACCGGGGTCGCGGGGTCGGGGAAGTCCTCGCTGATCCATGGCTATCTCTCCCACAGGGACGGCGTGGTGGTGGCCGACCAGTCGCCGATCCGGGGGTCCCGGCGGAGCAACCCGGCGACGTACACGGGGCTGTTGAGCCCGATCCGGACGGCGTTCGCCAAGGCCAACGGGGTCAAGGCGGCGCTGTTCAGCGCGAATTCGGAGGGTGCCTGCCCCAACTGCAACGGTCTGGGGCTCGTCTACACCGACCTCGCGATGATGGCGGGCGTCGCATCGGTCTGTGAGGAGTGCGAGGGCAAGCGGTTCACGCCCGAGGTGCTGACGTACCGGCTGAACGGCAAGAACATCAGCGAGGTGCTCTCCATGTCGGTCGCGGAGGCGCACGACTACTTCCCCTCCGGGCAGGCGCACGCGATCCTCGGCCGGCTCACGGATGTGGGGCTGAGTTATCTGCGGCTCGGCCAGCCGCTGAACACCCTGTCGGGCGGGGAGCGGCAGCGGTTGAAGCTGGCGATCCAGATGGCGGAGAAGTCGTCCGTCTACATCCTGGACGAGCCGACGACCGGGCTGCACATGGCGGACGTGGACAAGCTGCTCGCGCTGCTCGACCGGCTGGTGGACGCGGGCAACACGGTGATCGTGATCGAGCACCACCAGGCGGTGATGGCCCACGCGGACTGGCTGGTCGACCTGGGGCCCGGCGGCGGGCACGACGGCGGGCAGATCGTCTTCACGGGTACGCCGGCCGATCTGGTGGCGCACGCGGACACGCTCACGGCGCGGCATCTGCGGGAGTACGTCGGTACGAAGCCGTAAGCCCGGTAGGCGGTCCGGAGGCCGTACTGGTGGAGTGGAGCCCGGCGGATCGGCGGTACAGCCGCGTAAATCCGCTGGGCTCGCGCTCCGTCCCACCGGCACAATCACGGTCATGTCACTCACCGTCGACCGTCTGCTTGTCGCGCTCGAACCGCTGTCGTACCCGGAGCGCCTCAAGCACCTTGCGCGCCATGTCCGTTCGCTGGCCTCGCTCGACGAACTGTCGTCCCTGGTCGAGGAGTTGGCGAATCGTGACAGGTACGAGCGACGGCTCGCGGCGTTCGCCGCGCTGGTCGGCCGGCACCTGGACTTCCTGGCCCCGCGGCTGACGGACCCGGACCCGGTGGTACGGGCGTACGCGCTGCGCGCCGCCCGCACCCTTCCGCTCCCGGACGCGGCGATCGAGACGGCGTACGAGGACGCTTCGGCGGACACGCGCCAGCGGCTCGGCGAGGTGATACTCGCGAGCAGGCGTACGGCGCTGGCGGAGCGCCTGGTGCCGAGGCTGCGCACGCGGTGGGGTGACTACGCGGCGGCGAAGCTACTGCCCGTCTGTTCCCCGGAGTTCGTGGCGGCGGCGCTGCCCGGACTCTCGTACGCCGTCGAGTCCTGGACCAGGCTCGGCGTCAACTTCCCGGACCAGGTGCTCGACCACGCCGAGCGGGAGATCGCGGACCTCCCGCTCCCGGAGCGCAACGCCGCCTGGCACCGGTACGCCGACGGCATGGTAGCGACCCTGACCAGTCACCCCGGGCGGGTGCTGTCGCTGCTTGAGCGGCACGGCCCCGACACGCTTCCGGCGGCGCTGCTCCAGAGGCTGAACGAGTTGGTGGCCTTCGACGCGGACCGCGCCGTACGGCTGCTGATCCCGAGGGACCGGAGCGGACGATCGTACGCGCCGTTCCCGTCGGCGTCCGTCCTGCGGCGGATCGTCCAGGCCGACCCTCCCTCGCTGCCCGCTCTCGGACGCTACTGGGCCGACCGGTACCCCGGCTTCTTCGCCAAGCTGCTCAAGGCGCTGCCGCCGCACCGACGCAGCGAGTTCTTCGACCTGGCGACCGCGAATGTCGAGGCGGACGCGGATGTCGTACTGCCGGTCCTCACCCTGCTGCCGCGCGAGCGCCGGTGGGCGGAGGCCCGGCGGTGGGCGGCCCGGCGCCGCGAGACGGGGAGGTCCTGGTACGAGGTCCTGGAGCTGGTCGCGTACGGCCCGGTCGCCGAGGCACGTCCCGAACTCCTCGCGGTCACCCGCCGTCCGGACGCGGGCGACCGCGCCCTCGCCTGGCCGCTGCTGATCGCCAACGCCGCGCACTCCCGCGACCCTGACGCCGTGCACGAGACGCTGAAGGAGCTGCTGCGGCTGCGCAACGAACAGGACCCGGTGCGCTGCGCCGCGCTCGGCGCGCTCGCGAATGTGCGCTCCGATCTGTTCACGGCCGAGGACACGGGAACGCTGGACCGCGTCCTGCTGGACGCCCTGGAGGCACGGGACATCTCCTACGGCACCCGGGGTGCCCTGCGGACGCTGGCGGTCGACCTGCTGCGCGAGAACGCGGGGCGCGGTGAACAGGCCCTGGTGGTCTGGTCGTTGGGCGCGCTGGAACGGATCGCCTCCCATGTCGGCGTGGGCCACCTCGGCCCGCTCGACCGGACCCTGCGGCGCGGCCAGGAGCACCAGGTGCTCGACGCGCTGCGTCCATGGCTGGACGCGGCGATGGACAAGGCCGACTACCGGCTGCTGTTCACGCTGACCAGCTCGCTCGGCAGGCGGGCGCACCGGATGCCCGTGCTCCAGGGAATGCTCGAAGAGGCACTGGAGTTCGGCGACAACAACGCCTTTGAGACGGCGGCGAGTTACTGGCTCGAACCGCAGCGGACCCGGGACGAGCGGGTGGCCAGGATTCTGGGGCTGGAGCCGTCGGCGGCCGTACTCGCCCCGGTCGAAAGGGTTCTGACGGAGCGTCGGACCGATTTGCTGGACGTGCTGCTCGACGGGCCGCCGCCGTACGGTCGTTTCCTCCGGCGCGGTGCGCGCCGGCCGCTGCCCGATCTCCGGTACGCCGACCGCTGGTTGCCGCGTCAGCAGGAGGCGGCGGGCGCCATGGCCGCCGCTGTGGCCGGTGACACGTCGATGCCGCTCCACCCGCGCGCCGTCGCGATCCGGGCCGCCGCTTCGGTCCCGGAGCACGGGCGGGCGCTCGCCCTGCGGTATGCCGACTCCCCGGACGTGGTACTGGCCGAGGCAGCGCTCGCCGCGCTGGTGTGGGCGGACGATCCGCAGGACGCACTGCCTGTGCTGCTGGCCCACGCCGGGGACGACCGCGCGCGGGTGGCGGTGCACGCCGCGTCCCGGGCCGCGCGTTTCGTCGCGCCGTCCCAACTCGCCGAGCGGCTGGGGGCGTTGCTCACCGCCGAGGAGGGCGTGAAGGTGACGGGCCGGAAGGAGGCGGTACGGCTGGCGGCCACCCATCTGCCGCTCCCCCGGGCGGCGGCGCTGCTCTCGGCGGCCTTCCACGCGCCACCCGGGCACCCCGACGTACAGGCGGCGGTCGTGGCCTTCGCGACCGGCCTCCTCTCCGAGGAGGAGACGTGGTCGGTCCTCACGGCGGCAACGCGAGGGGAACCGCGGGTACTTCAGGCGGTCGTACGGACCTCTGCCTGGTCCCTGCCGGAGGTCCACCGCCCCCGGTACGCCCGCCTGGTGGGCGAGGTCTGCCGGGCGGCGGACATGGATGCGGCGACGGCCGGACTGCGGGTGCTCCCCCAGTGGGCGCGGTACGCCCCCGACGCGGTGGAGGGACTGTCCGAGCGGGTGACCGACCTCGGCGAGGGGGAAGGGCCGCGTGCCGTCTGGCGGTTGGCCACGACGACGATCGTCCAGCTGGCCGTCTCCGGCCTGCCGCATCCGGTGGGCGGCGCGGCGCCGGGAAGCCTGCTGCACGGCACGCTGGCGGCGCTGCTCCCGGCGATAGCCGCCGGTGAACCCGGCACCCCGCCGGACCGGGACCTGCCGTCCCGCCAGCGGGTACGCGCGCTGCTGTACGCGCTACCCGACCGGCCGACTCCCGACACCCGTCCGGTACTTGAGGCCGTGACGGCACAGCTCGCCGCGGAGCCGTCTCTGGCCGGATCCCGCGCGGCCCTGCTCTGCGCCCTCCTTGACATGGACGCGGACCTGCCTGAACTCACTGCGCGACTCCGGGACTTGGCAGCCAACGCGACCAGTCGCCCTGCTCTGGCGGTGTCGACGGCGGAACGCGTACGCAGCCGACTCTCCCACGGCGCCCCGCCGTCGAACCCCACGGCGCTCCTGACAACGGCCACCCACCTGACGGCCACGGACACCCCGTCCACCGGCCTCCTGGCGGTCGCCCTGGTCTCCGCCCTGGGCGACCGCCTGGGCTGGCCCGACGACTGGCGCCGAGCCCTCTACACGCTACGCACCCACCCGTCGACGGACGTCAGGGACGCGGCGCTGGGGGTGGTGATCCGGACGGAGTGACGGAGTGACGGAACGCTAGCCCCGGTACGTCTCCAGCAACCGCAGCCAGATCTCGCTGATCGTCGGGTAGGACGGGACCGCGTGCCACAGGCGGTTGATCGGGACCTCGCCGGCGACCGCGATCGTCGCCGAGTGGAGCAGTTCGCCGACCCCGGGGCCCACGAAGGTCACGCCCCGCAGGGTCTCGGTGTCCAGGTCCACGATCATCCGGGCGCGGCCGCGGTAGCCGTCCGCGTACAGGCTGGCGCCTGCGACGTTCTCGATCGCGTAGTCGACCGCGCGGACCCGGTGGCCCGCGTCCTCGGCCTCCTTGAGGGTGAGGCCGACAGCGGCGACCTCCGGGTCCGTGAAGACGACCTGGGGGACCGCGTCGTGGTCGGCCGTCGCCGCGTGGGCGCCCCAGCGGTCGGTCTCCAGCAGGGGCACCTGCCGCGCCCTGGCGCCGATCGCGGCGCCCGCGATGCGGGCCTGGTACTTGCCCTGGTGGGTGAGGAGCGCGCGGTGGTTGACGTCGCCGACCGCGTAGAGCCAGTCGCTGTTCTCCACCCGGCAGCTGTCGTCCACGGGCAGCCAGGAGCCCGGCTTCAGGCCGATGGAGTCGAGGCCGATGTCCTGGGTGTGCGGAGCCCGGCCGGTCGCGAAGAGGATCTCGTCCGCCTCGATCCGCTCGCCGTTGTCGAGGACCAGCGTGACCGGCCCCGTACCGCCGTCGCGCTCGACCGAGGCGACGGAGACGCCCGTACGTACGGAGGCGCCCGCTTCCGTCAGGGAGTCGGCGACCAGTTCGCCGACGAAGGGCTCCATGCGCGGCAGCAGTCCGTCGCCCCGTACGAGCACCGTGACGGCCGAGCCGAATCCCTGGTAGGCCGTGGCCATCTCGACGCCGACCACTCCCCCGCCCACGACCACCAGCCGGCCGGGCACGGTCGAGGAGCTGGTCGCCTCACGGCTTGTCCACGGCTTGGCGCCCGCCAGGCCCGGCAGGTCGGGGACGACGGCTGTCGTGCCGGTGCAGACGGCCACCGCGTGGCGGGCGACGAGGACCTGCTCGCCGCCCCGCGGGTCGGTGACGGTCACCCGCTTCTTGCCGTCGAGCCGGCCGTGGCCCCGGTAGAGGGCGGCGCCGATCGAGTCGACCCAGCCGACCTGGCCGTCGTCCTTCCAGTTCGAGGTGAAGGAGTCGCGGCGCGCGAAGACGGCCGGTACGTCGAGCGGGCCCTGCGCGGACCCGCTCAGCCCCGGGACGCGGCGCGCTTCCGCACGGGCGATCACCGGTCGCAGCAGGGCCTTGCTCGGCATGCACGCCCAGTAGGAGCATTCGCCGCCGACCAGTTCCCGCTCGACGATCGCGGCGCTCAGCCCGGCCGCCCTGACACGGTCGGCGACGTTCTCCCCGACCGGTCCCGCGCCCAGCACCACCACGTCATATTCAGTAGCTTCCGTCATGGGAACAGTCTGATGCGGCGTCCCCCGCATGGCTACACGATCTTCGGGAATGGGCGAGGAATACGGCGGTGGTACGCACCGTTGTCCAGGCGGCTTCATCCGGAAAGAACAGGAAGAGGTAACAGGCATGGCCACTGTGGAACTCACCAAGGAGAACTTCGACCGGACGGTGTCGGAGAACGACTTCATTCTGATCGACTTCTGGGCTTCGTGGTGCGGTCCCTGCCGTCAGTTCGCCCCGGTGTACGAGCAGGCGTCCGAGCGGCACGACGACCTGGTCTTCGCCAAGGTCGACACCGAGGCGCAGCAGGAGCTCGCGGCGGCGTTCGAGATCCGCTCGATCCCGACGCTGATGATCGTCAGGGACAACGTGGCTGTCTTCGCCCAGCCCGGCGCGCTGCCCGAGACGGCCCTGGAGGACGTGATCGGGCAGGCACGCGCGCTCGACATGGACGAGGTCCGCAAGTCGGTCGCGGAGGCCGAGGCCGCCGCGAAGGCCGATGGCCGGGCTCCGGGCGAAGGGACGACCGGCGCGTAAGAGGGCTCGTCAGCGTTCCAGTACGAGGGCGAGTCCCTGGCCCACACCGATACAGAGCGCGGCGAGACCGGTTCCCGAGCCCGCCGCCGCGAGCTGATGGGCGACGGACCCCGCGAGGCGCGCGCCGGAGGCACCCAACGGGTGGCCGATGGCGATCGCGCCCCCGCGCGGGTTCACGACGGCGGGGTCCAGCTCGGGCCATTCGGCGAGGCAGCCCAGCGACTGGGCGGCGAACGCCTCGTTGAGTTCGAACGTGGTGAGGTCGGCGAAGTCCCGGCCCGCCTTGGCCAGCGCCCGGCGTACCGCCTCGACCGGGCCGAGGCCGAAGAGCTGCGGCTCGATGCCGGTGACGGCGGAGGTCCTGATCCGGGCGAGGGGTTCACGGCCCGTGGCCCGCAGGCCCGCCTCGTCCACGACGAGCAGGGCCGCGGCGCCGTCGTTCAGCGGTGAGGCGTTGCCCGCCGTGACCGTCCCCGCGCCCTCCTTACGGAAGCTGGGCCGGAGCTTGCCCAGTGCTTCCAGCGACGTGTTGTCGCGGACGCATTCGTCGCGTACGAGTTCCACCCCCGCGTACGGCACGACCTCGGCGTCGTACAGACCCTCGCTCCACGCCCGCGCGGCCTTGCGGTGGCTCTCCAGCGCGAACGCGTCCTGCGCGTCGCGGGTGATCGCGTGCTTGTCGGCGATCTGCTCGGCGCCCTCGCCGAGCGGGACCGTCCACTCGGCGGGCATCCCGGGGTTCGTCATGCGCCAGCCGAGCGTTGTCGAGTACATCTGCTGGTGCCCGGCGGGAAAGGCCCGCTCGGGCTTCTGGAGCACCCACGGGGCACGGGACATGGACTCGACGCCGCCCGCGACGACGATCGACGCGTCGCCGAGCGCGACGGCGCGCGCCGCCTGGATGACCGCTTCGAGCCCCGAGCCGCAGAGCCGGTTGACGGTGACGCCGGGAACGGACACGGGCAGCCCCGCGAGCAGGGCGGCCATGCGCGCGACGTCGCGGTTGTCCTCGCCGGCGCCGTTCGCCGCGCCGAGTACGACGTCGTCGATCCTGGCCGGGTCGAGTTCGGGCGTACGGTCCACGAGCGCCCGAACAACGTGGGCGGCGAGGTCGTCCGGTCGTACGGAGGAGAGCGCGCCGCCGAACTTGCCGATCGGTGTGCGGACGGCGTCGACGACGTAGACGTCACGGATGGTCATCGGATCGCTCATCGGCTCTCTCCCCATTGAGTCCACTGGGTCAGCTGTTCACGGACGCACTCTTTCATGGGAGGTACATGTAAGCCGAGGGGAAGAGGAGAGTCCCGGACGGCCGGTCAGCTCGTCCGGGGCTCCGCCGCGCCGGGCGCGTCCGGCCTGTCGGGGGTGTCGACGACGCGTGCCGTCAGGCCGTAGTCGACCTCGAAGCCGTCGATCAGCAGCCCTTCGACCGTGCGCGTCTCCGGGTCGATGTCCGCGACCATGCCGCCGCCCTCGTAGCGCGGATAACCGGACTCGCCCGTCTCTCCGGTCAGCTCGACCACGGCGGACCGCAGTGCGGTCGCCGCGTCCGGCGGACCTTCGCCGTCGTCGGTGTGCTCCGGTACCAGCACGATCTCGAAACGCCGCGGGAACGGGTGCCAGGCAGTGCTCATGCTGGTGACGCTAGACAACGGGCGGGCGGCCCGCATGTCGTCCGGCGGGAGGGGGTGGCGGCGGTACGGCGACGGCGTCAGGCTGCTCTCAGGCCGGCTCTCAGGTCGACTCGCGCCGTACGGCCAGCGCCCCCATCAGGTCGTGCCGCTCCGGCTCACCGCCGGGATCGCGCACCACCCGGTCGACGAGGGCCGCCAGCCGCTGCCCGGTGACGAGGTCGATCCGTACGGTGGAGAGCCTGGGCCTCAGCAGCTTGCCGAGCAGCAGGTCGTCGGCGCCGAGCACCGCCACGTCGCCGGGTATGCGGACACCCGCGTCCTGGAGGGCCCTCATCAGGAGCATCGCGTACTCGTCGTTGTAGGCGTAGACCGCGTCGAGGCCGAGGCCCTCCCAGCGGGCGGCGAGAGCGGCGGCCGACTCCTCCGTGTACGAGAGCGGTACCGGCTCGACGCGGGCGCCCGTGGGCGACGCCGCTGCCGCCGCCCGCGCGCCCGCGAGCCGCGGCTCCGAGAAGAGCTCCAGGCCCGGCTCCCCGGGCATCACGACGCCGATCCGGCGGCGGCCACGCTCCAGCAGATGGCCGACCGCGCAACTGCCGATCTCACGCTGGTCCATGACGAGGGCGTGCGCACCCTCGACGCGTCGGGGCCCGAGTGTGATGACGGCCTTCGCGCCGGAGCGCTTGAGTATCTCCACCCCGTGCGGGGTGAGGGCGATCTCGCCGAGGGAGACGACAGCGACCGGGCGGAGTTCGGCCCAGGCGCGCGCGGCCTCGTCGCCATCGAGGCCGAGGCTGCCGTACTGGACGACGGTGTAGTCCAACCGCCGGAGCGCCCACTGGAGTTCGCTGAGGAAGCGGCTGTGAAGGGGGCCGATGGGGACGTTCGCGGTGGGGAGCAGGACAATCCTGGTGTGTCCCGCGCGGAGGCTGCGCGCGGCGGCGTGGGGGATGTACGCCAGTTCTTCGGCGGCTTCGCGGACCTTGCGGCGGGTGGGCTCGCTGATCCGTACGGCGGAGGTGTTGTTGAGTACGTACGAGACGGTGGCCCTGGAGACTCCGGCCAGCCGGGCGACGTCGGCGCTGGTGGGGACGGTGCGCTCGGCGGGGCGGCCCACGAGGCGTTCGGCACGGCTTTCGGGCGGCCGCGGAGGGGGCGGCGAGGGCGGGGCGGGTCTTGGGGACGGTGGTGTGGAGGACTGTTCAGGTAACTGGCTCATCGCCCCCCGCATCCTTCCAGACGGATCGCCGTTGGGATCCGCCGCCCGGGGTCCTCCGCACGAGTTCAGATCATCCACCCGGCCAACCACCCCACGGGAAAGGCGCTTTCGAGCGCGTCCACGTACGAAAGGGACCGCCTTGCGACTGCACACCCACACCTGGGGCGAGGGCGACCGGGTCGCGCTCCTGCTCCACGGCATCATGGCCGACCACCGGACCTGGCGCCGGGTGGGGCCCGAACTGGCCGCGCGCGGACTGCGCGTGGTCGCCGTCGATCTGCGCGGCCACGGCGCCAGCGGCCAAGGTCCTTACGCGCCGGAGGACTTCGCGGACGACCTCGTGGAAACTCTGCCCGCCGGGGCGGAGTTGGCGATCGGGCACTCCCTCGGGGGCATGGCACTCGCACTCTGTGTGGAACGGCTCGCCCCGCGCCGGGCGGTCTACTGCGATCCGGCCTGGCATCTGCCGGGCCCGGAGGCGGGTGCCACCGAGAGCGCGGGGCCCGCGCGGCTGGCGGCGGCCAAGACCCTTTCGCGCGAGGAGATAGCCACGCTCAATCCCCGCTGGGAGGAGGCGGACGTGGACCTGGAGGTGGCGAGCCTCGCCCGGTGGGACGAGCGGACGGCGTACGGCATCGCGCCCGCGTTCGGCGCGGATCTGCGGCCTGCCCGACCGGTGGTGCCCTCGCTGGTGACGATCGCCGATCCGAGCCCCATGGTCCCGCCCGAGGACGCGGCGGAGTTGCGGTCGCGCGGCTTCGAGGTCCGGACGGTCGAGGGCGCGGGGCACACGGCTCACCGCGACGACTTCGACGCGTTCATGGCTTCCCTGAAGGGGTGGATCTGAGCGCGGAGGGCCCGGACGACGGGACCCGGGCGCGGGCCGTGGGCGCGGGGGCTCTACCTTCGGTCGGATGAAGCCCTACACCGGCCCCGCCGCCCCCGGCCACTCCCCCGAGCCCCAACTCCCCGGCAGGAGCGGGCCTTCCGCCACCACCGAGGCCGATCCCCGCGACGTGGGGCCGGTACGCACCTCGTACGCGCCCGACAAGGACGGCGATCCCGATCCCGGCGAGATCGTCTGGACCTGGGTGCCCTATGAAGAGAACGACGGGCGCGGCAAGGACCGGCCGGTCCTCGTCGTGGCCCGTGAACCCGCCGGGTCGCTGCTCGCCGTGCAGCTCTCCAGCAAGCGGCACGACCGGGACCACGAGTGGGTGCCGATCGGGGTCGGGCCCTGGGACCGGCAGGGCCGTGAGTCGTGGGTGGATCTGGACCGGGTGCTGCGGATCCACGACAAGGGCATGCGGCGCGAGGCGTGCGCGCTCGACCGGGGGCGGTTCGACCGCGTCGTACGGCGGCTGCGGGAGCGTTACGGCTGGCGCTGAGCCGGTATGCGGGCACCGCCCGGACCAGCCTGGCCACCTGATCCGCCCGGGGCCTCCTCCGAGGCGTTCTCCGCGATGTCCTTCGCGACGTCCGCGAACGTACGACGGAATGCGGCCAGAGTGGCCGAATCAGCCGTCCGGTCGAGCACCGCGAAGACGACCTGGTCGAAGTGGCCCGCGAACCGGCCGCCTCCCCCGCCCGCTCCGGCCCCCTCCGGCGGCCCGACGAGCAACGCCCGGAAGGCGCCGGCCACCCGTGCCGGGTCGTTGCGGAAGACCCCGCACCCCCACGCCCCGAGCACGAGGCGCCGGTATCCGCCCGCCACCGCCACCTCCAGGACCCGCTCGGCGCGGGACGCGAGAGTGGCCGGAATTCGCCGGCTCTCCTCGGGCCGGTCGCGCGCGACGATCCCGGCGTTCGGCGCGGGCGAGGTGAGGAACCCGACGGTGAACGGGGCGCCGAGCAGCCGGCCCCGGTCGTCGCGGAAGACCGGCACGCCGGGCGAGTGGATCACGCGGTCGCTGTAGAACGGGCTGCGGTCCGCGCGGTGGTGCGCGTAGTACTCCGGGGCGCGCAGCAGGGTGACGTAGAGGGCGGAGGCCCGGCACAGTGCCTCTTCCTGGGCCTGTGCGCCGTTCAGGTAGCCGCCGCCCGGGTTACGTGCCGACGCGAAGTTCAGCACCGCCACGGGCCCCGGTGCGGCGGAGAGCGTCCGCCGGGCGGCCTGGAGGCTGCTCTCGCCTGTGACCTCGAAGGATGTCGTACGGGATGTGTCCGGGGCGACCGGCACGGGCTCCGGGCCGTACAGGCGCGTTCCCTCGGTCGCGGCTGTCAGCAGGGCCGTGAGGGACACCTGGCTGCCGTCCTCCGCGCGGTATCCGCCTGCCCCGACTATCTCCTCGGTGTGCTTCGCGATCTCCCGCAGCCGTGCGCTCATGCGAGGCATCCTGGTGGAGACGGCCCGAGCGGGGCAACCGGGTTTCCCACCCGCGGGGGCACTCTTGTGCGTATCGCCGGAAGTGGCTTTAGGTTGGACGAAGCGCCCCGCCCCGAACCCCGGGACGGGGTCCGGGCACGGTCTTCGACAGGAGGATCCGGCCATGTCGTCGGAGGAATTCGCAGCTGCGGGCCCGTCTCTCACCGAGGACGACGCCGAAGCGCTGCTGCGCGGCATATGTTTCAAGACAGGTCCGCCCCGCATCGTGGGTGTCGAACTGGAATGGCTCGTACACGATCTGTACGACCCCGAACTGCCCGTTCGGACCGAGCGTCTCGACAAGGCCTACGCCGGCCTTCGTGACGTGCCCCTGCGATCGGCGCTGACCTTCGAACCGGGCGGCCAGCTGGAACTCAGCTCGGCCCCCGCCTCCTCCCTGATGGAGTGTGTCGACTCCACAGCGGCGGACCTCGCCGCCGTACGCGGTGAACTGCGTACGGCCGGTCTCACGCTCACCGGCCTCGGACAGGATCCGTGGCACTCACCGGGCAGGCTCCTGAAGGAGCCGCGGTACGACGCGATGGAGACCTATCTCGACCGGATCGGCCCCTCGGGCCGCGCCATGATGCGTTCCTCCGCCTCCGTCCAGGTGTGCCTCGACGCGGGTACCGAGGAGCCGGGCCCTCTCGGGTACGGCAGGCGCTGGCAGCTCGCGCATCTGCTGGGCGCGGTGCTGGTGGCCGCGTTCGCCAACTCGCCCGTCCAGGCGCGCCGTGTCACCGGCTGGCGTTCCACCCGGCAGGCGCTGTGGACGGATCTCGATCCGGCCCGCACCAAGGCGCCCGACCTGCGGCGGGAGCCGCGGGCCGCGTGGGCGGCGTACGTACTGGACGCGCCGGTGATGTGTGTCCGGACGGCGGCCGGTCCCTGGGGCGTGCCCGAGGGGCTGACCTTCCGGAAGTGGATCCGGTCGGGGCTGCCCAGGCCGCCGGCCCGTGCCGACCTCGACTACCACATCTCCACCCTCTTCCCGCCGGTGCGCCCGCGCGGTCATCTGGAGCTGCGGATGATCGACGCCCAGCCGGGAACCGACGGCTGGCTGGTGCCGCTGGCGGTGACCACCGCGCTGTTCGACGACCCCGAGGCCGCCGAGACGGTGTACCGCACCGTGAAGACGCTCGCCGAGACGGCGGGCGCCCTGCCCGCGCCGGGCAATCCGCTCTGGCTCACGGCCGCCCGCGACGGGCTCACCGACCCCGAGCTGCACGCGGCGGCGGTGGCGTGCTTCGCCGTCGCGCTGGACGCGCTGCCCCGTACGGGTGCCACCAAGGCCGTGCAGAAGGCCGTCGCGGTCTTCAACGAGCGGTACGTCGTGCCGGGGCGCTGCCCCGCCGACGATATGAACGTCCCCGAAACCGGGAAGGAAATCCGCACATGACCGAGAACGCCGGGACACCGGCCGAAACGGCGGACGGGACCACCGAGGGGATACCCGTCGACGCGCTGCGGCGCCGGGCCTTCGACGCGCTGACCACCGCGCGCGAGCGCACCGCACTCCTCACCTCCTGCGTGGACGAGCCCGAACTGACCGCGCAGCACTCTCCGTTGATGTCCCCGCTGGTGTGGGACCTGGCCCATATCGGCAATCAGGAGGAGCAGTGGCTGCTCCGTACGGTCGGCGGCCGGGAGGCCGTCAGGCCGGAGATCGACTCGGTGTACGACGCCTTCGAGCATCCCCGGGCGCTGCGTCTCACGCTCCCGCTGCTCGCGCCCACGGAGGCGCGCGCGTACGCCTCGGAGATCCGGGGCCGGGTGCTGGACATCCTCGACAGCAGTCCGCTGCGCGGCGGTCCGCTGCTGGACGCGGGGTTCGCCTTCGGGATGATCGCGCAACACGAACAGCAGCACGACGAGACGATGCTGATCACCCATCAGCTGCGCCGGGGCCCCGCGGCGCTGACGGCGCCGGAGCCCCCGGCCCCCGATCCGGTGGACAGGGCGGAGCTGCCGCGTGAAGTCCTGATCCCGGCCGGGGAGTTCAGCATGGGCACCTCGGCGGAGCCGTGGGCGCTGGACAACGAACGGCCCGCGCACCACCGGCTGGTGCCCGCGTTCCACCTGGACACCGTGCCGGTGACCAACGGGGACTATCTGCGGTTCATCGAGGACGGCGGCTACACGGACGAGCGCTGGTGGGCCCCGGCCGGCTGGGACCAGATCCGTGAACACGGCATCGCCGCACCGCTGTTCTGGCGGCGGGAGGCGGGGCAGTGGACCCGCCGCCGCTTCGGCGTCGTGGAGCCCGTCCCCGTAGACGAGCCGGTGCTGCATGTCAGCTGGTACGAGGCGGACGCCTACGCCCGCTGGGCCGGGCGGCGGCTGCCGACCGAGGAGGAGTGGGAGAAGGCCGCCCGGCACGACCCGGCCACCGGCCGCTCGCGGCGCCACCCGTGGGGCGACGAGGACCCGACCCCCGAGCACGCCAACCTCGGCCAGCGCCATCTTCGGCCCGCGCCGGCGGGCAGCTATCCGAGGGGTGCTTCGCCGCTGGGCGTACGGCAGTTGATCGGTGACGTGTGGGAGTGGACGTCGAGCGACTTCCTGCCGTATCCCGGCTTCGTCGCCTTCCCCTACCGGGAGTACTCGGAGGTGTTCTTCGGCGGGGCGCACAAGGTGCTGCGCGGTGGCTCGTTCGCCGTGGACCAGGTGGCGTGCCGGGGCACCTTCCGCAACTGGGACCTGCCGGTGCGCCGGCAGATCTTCGCCGGGTTCCGTACCGCCCGTTCGGCCGGGGGCGCGTGATGTGCCGTCATATCGCCTATGTGGGACCACCGGTGGCGCTGCGCGAGGTGCTGATCGCACCCGAGTACGCGCTGTACCGGCAGTCGTGGGAGCCGCGCCGGCAGCGGCACGGGACGGTCAACGCGGATGGTTTCGGGGTCGGTTGGTACGCGGAGGGCGACCCGCTGCCCGCGCGCTACCGGCGCCCGGGGCCCATCTGGGGCGATCAGAGCATGGTCGATCTGGCCAGAGCGGTCAGGAGCACCGCGGTGCTCGCGGCCGTGCGGGACGCCACCGAGGCGGGCTCGGACGGGGAGGCCGCGGCGGCGCCGTTCGCCTCCGGGCCATGGCTCTTCAGCCACAACGGCGCCGTACGGGGCTGGCCGTCGAGCCTGGCACCGCTGGCCGCCGCCCTCACTTCCACCGAACTGCTGTCGCTGGACGCCCGGACCGACTCGGCGCTCGTGTGGGCGCTGGTGCTGCACCGGCTGCGGGAGGGCGACAGCATGGGCCAGGCCCTGGCCGACACGGTCCTTGAGGTGGCCGGGGCTGCGCCGGATTCGCGGCTGAACCTGCTGCTCACAGACGGTGCGACGGTCGCGGCGACCGCCTGGGGGGACACGCTCTGGTATCTCGCCGAGCCCGGCCGGAGCACGGTCGTCGCCTCGGAGCCGTACGACGACGATCCGCGCTGGAGCGAAGTCCCCGACCACACGCTGCTGGCGGCGACCCGCACCGACGTCCTGCTCACTCCCCTCAAGGAGCCCCCCTCGTGAGCCCCTACCAGCTGACCCGCACCCTGCCCGAGGACGCCACCGGCGCCGCCCTGCGCGCCGACGTGCTGCACGGGCTGACCCGAAGCCCCAAGTCGCTTCCGCCCAAGTGGTTCTACGACGCCAGGGGCAGCGAACTCTTCGAGGAGATCACCACGCTCGACGAGTACTACCCGACGCGCGCGGAGCGGGAGATCCTGCTCGCCCGCGCACCCGAGATCGCGGCGGCTACGGGGGCCCGCACACTGGTCGAGCTGGGGTCGGGGTCATCGGAGAAGACCCGGCATCTGCTCGACGAGCTGCCGGTGCCGCACGCCTACGTACCGGTCGACGTGAGCGAGAGCGCGCTCACCGGGGCCGCCGAGTCGCTGCTCGCCGAGCGGCCCGGCCTCCAGGTGCACGCGCTCATCGCCGACTTCACCAAGGAACTGGAGCTGCCGGACACGCCGGGGCCGCGAC
This sequence comes from Streptomyces sp. NPDC058665, assembly GCF_042714995.1. Classification (NCBI taxonomy): domain Bacteria; kingdom Bacillati; phylum Actinomycetota; class Actinomycetes; order Kitasatosporales; family Streptomycetaceae; genus Streptomyces; species Streptomyces sp. NPDC058665. The sequence continues at coordinate 18,797 of NZ_JBHXRX010000004.1, read as the reverse complement.
TGGTCGCGTTCCTCGGCGGCACGATCGGGAATCTGCTGCCCGACGAGCGCGCGGACTTCCTCGCGTCCGTGCGCGCGATGCTCGTGCCCGGCGACGCGCTACTCCTGGGGACGGACCTCGTCAAGGACGAGGCCGTACTGGTCAAGGCTTATGACGACGCGTCAGGTGTGACGGCCGCTTTCAACAAGAATGTGCTGGCCGTCGTCGACCGTGAGCTGGGAGCCGACTTCGACCCGGCGGACTTCGACCATGTGGCGCTCTGGGACAGCGATCAGCGGTGGATCGAGATGCGGCTCAGGGCACGTCGGGCCCTGACCGTGAAGATTCCCGAACTGGATCTGGTGGTCGCCTTCGCGGCCGGTGAGGAGATGCGTACGGAAGTGTCCGCGAAGTTCACCGAGGACACGGTCCGCACCGAACTGGCCGGTGCGGGAATGGAGTTGGCGCACTGGTGGACCGACGAGGCGGGACGGTTCGCGCTGTCGCTGGCCACGGCGGTGTGAGAAACAGCGGCGTGCGGGCCGGCGGTCCGGCCGCCACCGGCCCGGGTGTCCGTACTGACGGCACCGACCGCGCTGACGGCGCTCTGGGCGGCACGGGCCAGTGAGCGCCGGTCCGGGTGGCTCCCGGCGGGGATCAGGGGCAGTACCTCGATCTCCGCCGTGAGCCCGCGGGTCACCACCGCGCGCCACAGCGCGACCGCGAGCGGGTCGTCCCCGACGAAGGCGGCGGGACCCAGCGGCCGGTAGCCGATCCGGACGGGAAGGACTGCGGCACCCGCGTCCAGCGCGGCCTGGAACATCGCCGCGGTGAACCGCCCCTGGTCCCTTCCGCACCAGGTGCTGCCCTCGGGGAAGACGATCACCCGGGATCCCCCGCGCAGGGCGTCCTTGACGTCCCGTACGGTGCCCGGCAGCGCCCTGAGCCGGTCGCGCTCCACGAAGAGGGTGCCGCCGAGTGCCGCGACCAGGCCGAGGACGGGCCAGCGCCGGATGTCGCTCTTGGCCAGCAGCCGGCCGGGGAACAGGGTCGCGACGAGCGGGATGTCCAGCCAGGAGATGTGGTTGGCGACGACGAGCACCCCGCACGGCACTTCACCGGAAGCCGCGGGCGACAGCTCCGGCGGCGTCCCGCCGACCTCGGTCCGCACCCCGAAGAGCCGGATCACGGTACGTGTCCACCGCCGGGTCAGCCGGTCGCGTACCCGGGCGTTGAACAGCGCGGCGAAGGGGATGAGCAGGGTCCCGGCGATCACGGCGCCGAGACCGGCCGCCAGCCGCGCGGACGCGGGGACCGGCCCCCGGCGCGGGGCGTCCGGCAGCGGGGCGCAGAGCTGCGGGGTGCAGGGCGCCGTGGGCAGCCAGGCGCTCATCGCGCCGGGGCGAGCGAGAGGAAGTGCCGCAGATAGCGGGGGTTGGTGCGGCGCAGCGACAGCAGGACGTACAGGTCGGCCACCCCGAACTCCGGGTCGTGCGCGGGCGCGCCGCAGACCCAGGCGCCGAGCCGCAGGTAGCCGCGGAGCAGCGCGGGGAGTTCGGCCCGTGCGGCGGGCAGGGTCTCGCTGTCCGGGGTCCAGAGACGGTGCGGGGTGACCCAGTACTCCTCGGGCGCGAGGTTGCGGTCCTTGACCGTGCTCCAGGTCGCCGACGCGAGGGAGCCGCCGTCGTTCAGCGGGAGGGAGCAGCAGCCCGCCATCCAGTTGTGGCCGGTGCGGGTCATGTAGCGGGCGAGCCCGGCCCAGATGAGGGCGATGACGGCGCCGTTGCGGTGCAGGGGGTGGACACAGGAGCGGCCGACCTCGACGAGGTCGTCGCGTATGTGATCGAGCCTCTGGAGGTCGAACTCGCTCTCGGAGTACAGCTGTCCGGCGGCGCGGGCGCGGTCGGGCGGCAGCAGCCGGTACGTCCCCACGACCTCGCCGGTCTCGGCCTCGCGTACCAGCAGGTGGTCGCAGTAGGCGTCGAAGGCGTCACTGTCGAGGCCGGGCTCGGGCGCGTCGATCTGGGCACCCATCTCACCGGCGAAGACCATGTAGCGCAGGCGCTGGGCGGCGCGGATGTCTTCCTGGTCGCGGGCCAGGGAGACGAGATAGCGCTGGTCGGGGTCGGGCTCCGAGGCGGGGAGGGGGAGCTGCGGGGGTGCCGTGGGGAGGGAGGCGGGGACGACGGCGGGCGAGGCGGACATAGAGGTCTCCTGTGCCGGACAAAAGTAACGAGCGGTGGTGGGACGCCGCTGGTGCGGCGCCCCGGCACCTTGTTTCTTCCGTGACCGGCTGGATTCGACATGACAGCCTGGCGGAGCGGGGATGTGGGACGGCTGAATGGCCGGAACCAACGGGTAATGTGCTGGTAAAGCGGCCGTCCCGGAACGGGACCTCCGGGGCACCCTCCGAACCCCCGGGGGCGGTCCTGCCGACCCGGGTGGAGCGCCCCCGTACCCGAAATCTACCGCAGCGCCGCCGTGATCTCCTCGACGGCCGCCTGGGCGGCGGTCTTCGGGTCCTCACCCTGGAGGACAGCCGTCATGTACGGCTTGATCGGGTTGTCCAGCTCGACATTGGCCCACTTCGGGGAGTTGGGCGTGGCCCGCCCCTGTGCGGCGCCCGCGGCCATCGCGGCCGTCGCCTCCTGGCCCTCGATGACGCCCGCGAGGGTCGTCTTGTTCGGCACGTAGCTCATGGTCCTGGCGAGATCCGTCTGCCACTTCTCGCCGGCCAGCGCCTTGACCACCTCGACGGCGGCGGACCGGTGGGAGGAGTTCTTGGGGACGATGAGGTCGGAGCCGCCGGTGAAGACGGAGCCGGGCGTCCCGGAGTTCTTGCCGGGGATCGGGAAGAAGCCGAGCTTGCCCTTGAGGTCGGGGTTCTTCTCCTCGATCTGGACGGCGGAGTTGGGGGTGTCGATCATCTGCGCGATGTCGCCCCTGGCGAACTCGCCTTCCTGCACGGGAGTCACCTCGTCGGAGTCCTTGGGACCGTCGCCGAGCGCCTGCAACTCCTTGTAGAACTTCATGCCGTTGATGGCCTCGGGGGTGTCGAGCCGGCCCTCCCACTCGCCGCCCGACTCGACCGCGAGCTCGCCGCCCTCGTCCCAGATGAAGCCGGCGAGGGTGTACCAGTCCTGGCCGGCCAGATAGATCCCCTGCTGGGCCCCCTTGTCGAGTTCGGCGGTGATGTCCAGCCACTCCTCGCGGGTCTTGGGCGGCGCATCGATACCGGCCTCGGCGAAGAGCTCCTTGTTGTAGATGACGACCCGGTTGGCCGCGTACCAAGGGATGCCGAACTGGGAGCCGTTGATGCTGCCGGGCTCGGCGAGGCCCGGCAGCCACTCCTCACTTCCCAGGTCGCGTACGGACTCCAGGGTGAGGTCGCGCAGACCGTCGCTCTCCGCGTACTGGGCGACCTGGGTGTTGCCGACCTCGATGATGTCCGGCGGCGAGTCGTCGCCCTCCAGCACGGCCATCACCTTCTTGCCGATCCCGGTCCACTCCTGGATCTCCACCTCCAGCCGGACCGAGGGGTTCTCCTCCTCGTACGCCTCGGTGAACCGCTCCAGGAACGCGGTGGAGACGCTGTCCTTCATGAGCCAGACGGTGATGACCTTCTCGTCGTCACCGGGGAGCATTCCGCATCCCGCGAGGGCGAGGGAGGACACGAGAACGGCGGAGCCGACAAGGAAGCGTTTATTCACGTAGGTCACCTTCTGGCGTGCGGGCACGTAAGAGAGAAACCCGACGTGGGGGAAGCAGAAGTGCTCGCACGGGCATTCGGCGATTTTGGTATGGACCAGGTAACCGGTCAAGCCCCGCGCTGCCGCCCGGGACCCCTACCTCCCCCTTCTCCTGCCGCGCGCCGCGCCCGATGGTGGGGCACGGTGGAGTGAGACCCGCGACCGCGCGGAGAGGAGAACGGCCCCATGAGCAACCACACCTACCGGGTCACCGAGATCTACGGCTCCTCGGAGACGGGCGTCGACGAGGCCATCCGTAACGGAATCGACCGGGCGTCCCAGACCCTCCGGGAGCTGGACTGGTTCGAGGTGACACAGATCCGCGGGCATATCGCCGGAGGACGGATCCAGCACTACCAGGTCGGGCTCAAGGTCGGCTTCCGACTGGAGGACGGCGAGACCGAGGGCTGACGGACCGCACCGCGGCCGGGCGCGGACCGCACCACGGCCGGGCGGCCCAGGCGGGCCCCACACCCGCCTCAGGTGCGCCCCTCGCGCTCCTGGCCGTCCTTCAGCGCCTGCGACGTGGTCGCCCAGCGGGCGCGTACGACCTTGAATCCCGCGCGTTCCACCGCGTCGCACACCATCTCGTCGTCGTCCACGAGCATGCGGATCTCCCGGCCCGCGGCCAGCTTGCCCAGCCGCTCCACCTTGGTCGTGCGCGCCGGTCTCCGGTCGTCGTCGCGGCGCATGAACAGCCGGCCGCCGGGGAGACCGTTCGCCCCCAGCCACGCGAGGGTGTCCTTGCGGCAGCGTTCGGGACGGCCCGTCAGATAGACGACCTCGCACTCCTCGGCGCTCGCCAGAACCAGCGCCACGCCCTCGGCGAGCGGTGTGTCGTCCCCCGCCGCGCCGAAGAAGCCGCTCCAGTCCTTCGGCCTGCGCTCCAGGAAGTGCTGGCGGTGCGCGGTCTCCGCGAGCGTCCCGTCCAGATCGAATACCGCCAGTGGTCTGCTGTTGTCCGTCACACGGCCAGCCTAGAGAGATGCCGGGGAATCCTCACGCGCCGGTGGTGTTGAAGCAGACGTGAGCTCAACGATCGCCGGCATCCCGTTCTCCGTACTCGACCGCTCCCGCACCCGGGATGGCCGGGCCGCCCCGGAGGCGCTGCGCGACACCGTGCGCCTCGCCCAGCGGCTGGAGGCGCTCGGCTACCACCGCTTCTGGGTCTCCGAACACCACAGCGTGCCCGGCGTCGCCGGCTCGGCGCCCACGGTCCTGGCGGCGGCCGTCGCCGCCGCGACCTCCACGATCCGTGTCGGTACGGGCGGGGTGATGCTCCCGAACCACCGGCCGCTGGTCGTGGCCGAGCAGTTCGGGGTGCTGGAGTCGCTGTTTCCCGGGCGGATCGATATGGGGCTTGGCCGGTCCGTGGGATTCACCGACGGGATACGCCGGGCGCTCGGCGCGGGCAAGCAGGACGTCAAGGACCCGCAGGACTTCGCCGGAGGCATCGAGGAGTTCCTGGGCTGGTTCACCGGCGACCAGGACCGCTATCCGCAGGTGCACGCCCTGCCCGCCGAGGGCCTGCGCCCGCGGCCGTTCGTCCTGGCGATGGGCGAGGGCGCCGACATCGCGGCGGCGGCCGGTCTGCCCATGGTCGTCGGCGATCTGCGCGGCCGGGACCGCATGCTGCGGGCGGTCGAGCGCTACCGCGAAGGCTTCCGCCCCTCGGCCTGGGCGGACCGCCCGTATGTCGTCGTCTCCGGTACGGCCGCGGTCGCCGCGACCGAGGAGGATGCGCGCCGGCTGCTGATGCCCGAGGCCTGGTCCATGGCCCACTCCCGGACCCGCGGCGTGTTCCCCCCGCTCGCGCCCGCCGCGCGGATCGAGACGCTGACGATGACCGCCAAGGAGCGGGAGTTCTACGAGTCGGGGCTGCGCGGCCATGTCCAGGGCACCGAGGAACAGGTCGCGGACGCCCTGGAGTCGGTGATCAAGGAGACGGACGCCGACGAGGTGCTGCTGACGAACAGTACGTACGACCGCGACGCCCTCCTGGACTCCTTCACCCGCCTGGCGAGGGTCGCGGGACTCCCCCGGGTCCCTGTCCCCGATCCGCGCGCGGATTCCGCGCGTTGAGGCGTGGCGACGCCCTACCGCGCCACCTTGCGCGTCGCCCGCAGCCACTCCTTGTTCATCGCCGTGATCGACGGCAGCGGGATGCCCTTCGGGCAGGCCGTCGCGCACTCGCCGGTCAGCGTGCAGCCGCCGAAGCCCTCCTCGTCCATGGTGGCGACCATGTCCAGCACGCGGGTCTCGCGCTCGGGCGCGCCCTGGGGCAGCACGTTGAGGTGGTTGACCTTGGCGGAGGTGAAGAGCATCGCCGAGCCGTTGGGGCACGCGGCCACGCACGCGCCGCAGCCGATGCACTCGGCGTGCTCGAACGCGAAGTCGGCGTCGGCCTTGGGCACGGGCGTGGCGTGGGCCTCGGGGGCGGAGCCGGTGGGGGCGCTGATGTAGCCGCCGGACCCGATGATCCGGTCGAACGCCGACCGGTCCACGACCAGGTCCTTGACCACGGGGAAAGCGCCGGCCCGCCACGGCTCGACATCGATCGTGTCACCGTCGGAGAAGGTCCGCATATGGAGCTGGCAGGTGGTGGTGCGTTCGGGGCCGTGGGCATCGCCGTTGATGACGACACCGCACGCGCCGCAGATGCCTTCGCGGCAGTCGTGGTCGAACGCGACGGGGTCGTCACCGGTGAGGATCAGCTGCTCGTTGAGCGAGTCGAGCATCTCCAGGAACGACATGTCCTCGGAGATGCCGTCGATGTCGTACGTGACCATGGCGCCGGTGGCGTCGGCGGCGCTCTGCCGCCAGACGCGCAGGGTGAGCCTCATGCGTAGCTCCGCTGGGTGGGGTGGACGTACTCGAAGACGAGGTCTTCCTTGTGCAGGACGGGCGCGGTGCCGGCCTCGGTGAACTGCCAGGCCGCCGCGTACGAGAAGGCGTCGTCGTGCCGTTCCGCCTCGCCGCCCTCGGTCTGGGACTCCTCGCGGAAGTGGCCGCCGCAGGACTCGGCGCGGTGCAGCGCGTCGAGGCACATCAGCTCGGCGAGTTCCAGGTAGTCGACGATGCGGTTGGCCTTCTCCAGCGACTGGTTGAGCTCCTCGCCGGTGCCGGGCACCTTGATCCGGCGCCAGAACTCCTCGCGGATCTGCGGGATTCGGTCCAGCGCCTTGCGCAGTCCGATCTCGCTGCGGGCCATCCCGCAGTGTTCCCAGAGCAGTTCGCCGATCTCCCGGTGGAAGGAGTCGGGGGTGCGGTCGCCGTCGACGGCGAGCAGCAGCCGCAGCCGGTCCTCGGTCTCGGCGACGGCTTCGGCGACCGCCGGGTGACTGTCGTCCACGATGTCCTGGTGCGGGTTGCGGGCCAGGTAGTCGTTGATGGTGGACGGCAGGACGAAGTAGCCGTCGGCGAGGCCCTGCATGAGGGCGGACGCGCCGAGCCGGTTGGCGCCGTGGTCGGAGAAGTTGGCCTCGCCGATCGCGAACAGCCCCGGGACGGTGGTCTGGAGGTCGTAGTCGACCCAGAGTCCGCCCATCGTGTAGTGGATCGCCGGGTAGATGCGCATCGGCACCTGGTACGGGTCCTCGGCGGTGATGCGCTCGTACATCTCGAAGAGGTTGCCGTACTTCTCCTCGACCGCCTTGCGGCCGAGCCGGCGGATCGCGTCGGCGAAGTCGAGGTAGACGCCCTGGCCGCCGGGGCCGACACCGCGGCCTTCGTCGCAGACGTTCTTGGCGGCGCGCGACGCGATGTCGCGCGGGACGAGGTTGCCGAAGGAGGGGTAGATCCGCTCCAGGTAGTAGTCGCGCTCGTCCTCGGGGATCTCGGCGGGCGGGCGGGTGTCGCCGTGGGCCTTCGGCACCCAGATGCGGCCGTCGTTGCGCAGCGACTCGCTCATCAGCGTGAGTTTGGACTGGTGGTCGCCGGAGCGCGGGATGCAGGTGGGGTGGATCTGGGTGAAGCAGGGGTTGGCGAAGTACGCGCCTCGCCGGTGCGCGCGCCAGATGGCGGTGGCGTTGCTGTTCTTGGCGTTGGTCGAGAGGTAGAAGACATTGCCGTAGCCGCCGGACGCGAGGACGACGGCGTCGGCGAAGTACGTGGACACCTTGCCGGAGATCAGGTCGCGGGCGACGATGCCGCGGGCCCGGCCGTCGACGACGATCAGGTCGAGCATCTCGGTGCGCGGGTGCATCTCGACGGTGCCGGCCGCGATCTGCCGGGACAGCGCCTGGTAGGCCCCGAGGAGCAGTTGCTGACCGGTCTGGCCGCGGGCGTAGAAGGTGCGGGAGACCTGGACGCCGCCGAACGAGCGGGTGTCGAGGAGACCGCCGTACTCACGGGCGAAGGGCACACCCTGGGCGACGCACTGGTCGATGATCTCGACGGAGATCTGGGCGAGCCGGTGGACGTTGGACTCCCGGGCCCTGAAGTCGCCGCCCTTGACGGTGTCGTAGAAGAGGCGGTGGATGGAGTCGCCGTCGTTGCGGTAGTTCTTCGCGGCGTTGATACCGCCCTGGGCGGCGATGGAGTGGGCGCGGCGCGGCGAGTCCTGGTAGCAGAACTGGACGACGTGGTAGCCCTGTTCGGCCAGCGTGGCGCCGGCGGCGCCGCCGGCGAGCCCGGTGCCGACGACGATGACGGTGTGCTTGCGGCGGTTGGCCGGGTTGACCAGCTTGGCCTCGAAGCGGCGGGTGTCCCAGCGCTCGGCGACGGGCCCGCCGGGGGCCTTGGTGTCGGCGACGGGTTCGCCGGTGGAGTAGTCGGTGTACGTGGCGGGGAGTGTGTCGTCCATGTCAGCTCACGACTCCGGTCATGACGGCTACGGGCAGGGAGATGAAGCCGGCGGTCAGCACCAGCGCGAGGCCGTTGGCCATGATCTTCAGCAGGCGGTCGCGGGTCGCGCTGCCCATGCCGAGGGTCTGCGCGGCGCTCCAGAAGCCGTGCCGGACGTGCAGTCCGAGGGCGAGCATCGCGGTGATGTAGATGACGTTGCCGTACCAGGTGGAGAAGGTCGCGACGACGTTCTCGTACGGATGGCCCGGCTGGGCGTTCTCGTTGACGGTGAGGGTCGTGAGGTCGAGCAGGTGCCAGACGATGAACAGCGCCAGGATGATGCCGCCCCAGCGCATGGTGCGCGTGGCGTAGCTGGCGCGGCGGCGCTTGTGCACGTAGGAGGTGGGGCGGGCGGCGATGTCGCGGCGGCTGAGCTGGTAGGCGCAGACACCGTGCAGGATCACGGCGGCGAGCAGCACCACGCGGACGATCCACAGGGCCCACTCGTGGTGCAGGACCGGCGCGCCCATGGTGCGCAGCCAGTGTCCGTACTCGTTGAACTCGCCGGGGCCGAAGAAGATCTTCAGATTGCCCAGCAGATGCGCGACGAGATAGCCGAGCAGGATCAGGCCGCTGACGGCCATGACGGCCTTCTTGCCGACCGTGGATCCCCAGAGGGTGCTGAGCACCGATGGCCGTTTGCCGGGTCGCCCGCCGCCCGGCTCACCGGCCTTCCGGTCCGCCCGCTTGTCCGTACGTGTTGCCAGAGCCATGTCACGCACGGTAGGGCCGCGCCTGCCAAGAGGTCCAAGACATGGTTCGGCTCATGTCCATAGCCCCTGCCTATCGCAGGTCTATGCTGGGTACATGCAGTTCCAGCAGCTCGTCTACTTCGTCGCCGTCGCGGAGACCCTGCACTTCACCCGGGCCGCCGAGCGCGTGCATGTCTCACAGCCGTCGCTCTCCCAGCAGATCCGGGCGCTGGAGAAGGAGTTGGGCGCCGAGCTGTTCGGCCGGGCGCGGGGCAATGTCGCGCTCACCGACGCGGGCGAGGCCCTGCTGCCGACGGCGCGGCGCATCCTCGCCGACGCGGAGACCGCGCGCCACGAGGTGCAGGAACTGGTCCAGCTGCGGCGCGGCCGGGTGCGGCTCGGCGCGCCGCCGAGCCTGTGCACCGGGCTGCTGCCGGAGGTCCTGCGCGACTTCCACGATCAGCACCCGGGCATCGAGCTGCTGATCGAGGAGAGCGGCTCGCACGATCTCGTACGCGAACTGGCGCGCGGCGCCCTGGACTTCGCCCTGGTGGCACTCCCGCTGCCGACGCCCTCACCGGCTCTGACGACGGTCGAGCTGCTGCACGAGGACCTGGTGGTGGTCTCGTCGGCGGCGGTGCCCGGACCGCGCCGGCCGGTCCGGATCTCCGACCTCCAGCGGGAGCAGCTGGTGATGTTCCGGCACGGCTACGACCTGCGGGAGCTGACCGTCGCCGCGTGCCGGGCCGAGGGTTTCGAGCCGACGTTCACCGTCGAGGGCGGCGAGATGGACGCCGTCCTGGGGTTCGTACGGGCCGGACTCGGGGTGGCGGTGGTGCCGAGCATGGTCGCCGAGCAGGCGGGGCGCGATCTGCGGGTGACGCCGCTGGCGCCGCCGGGACTGCGCCGTACGATCGCGCTCGCCCACCGCAGCGACGTCCCGCCGCCGCGCGCCGCGCGGGAGCTCCAGCGGGTGCTGTTCAGCACGCGCGCCCAGGGCGGTTCGAGCCGTTCGAGCCGCGCGGGCACCGGCCGCGGAGCCGAGGGCGGCATGCGACGCGCGTAGCTGAGCGCGTGGCCGGTGCCCAGCCACGCGCTCAGTACGACATCAGACCGCGTCGGCCAGCGACAGGGTGTGCAGCATCTCCGGCGGACCCGGACGCGCGTAGTACCAGCCCTGCGCCGTGTCGCAGCCGAGCATCCGCAAGTGCTCCGCCTGTGTCCCGGTCTCCACGCCCTCCACCGTCACGGCCAGCTCCAGGCTGTGCGCCAGGGAGACGATCCCCTCGACGATCTTGAGGTCGACGGGGTCGGCGGGGTGCTGCTGCATTCCCTGGGTGAACGAGCGGTCCAGTTTGAGCACGCTCACCGGCAGCCGCCGCAGATTCGCCAGGTTCGAGTAGCCGGTGCCGAAGTCGTCCAGCGCGATGTCGACGCCCATCTCGGCGAGTTGCCGCAGCGGCTTGAGCAGATCCTCGTCCGCGCCGATCAGCGCGGACTCGGTGACTTCCAGACAGAGCGAGCCCGGTTCGAGACCGACCCGTTCCAGCACATCCACCGTGTCGGCGACGAGGCCGGGGTGGTGCAACTGGGCGGGCGAGAGGTTCACGTTGATCCGCAGCGGGCCCGCGAAGGTGCCGGCCGCCAGCTCCTCCTGCCAGGCGCGGGCCTGGCGTACGGACTGTTCCAGCACCCAGCGTCCGAGCGGCACGATCAGCCCGGTGTGTTCGGCGAGCGGGATGAAGCGGTCCGGGCCGAGCACCCCGTGCGTCGGGTGGCTCCAGCGCACCAGCGCCTCGGCGCCGTGCACCGTGCCGTCGGCGAGATGGACCAGCGGCTGGTACTCGATGAAAAACTCGCCGCGCTCCAGCGCGGTCGGCAGCGACGTGGTGAGACCGTGCCGGGTGATGGCGCGGGCATCGGCCTCGGCGTCGGCGTGCTCGAACCGGTTGCCGCCCGCCGACTTGGCCCGGTACATGGTGATGTCGGCGCTGCGGAGCACCTCGGCGGCGCTGAACGCGCCCGCCTCGCCCTCGACTATGCCGATACTGCCCCGGACGGTGAACTCGCGGCCGTCCAGGCTGATCGGGGTGGCGAGCACGCCGAGTATGCGCGACGCGAGGTCATTCACCTCGCGCTGGGTGTCGGGTCCGGTGGTCAGCGCCACGAACTCGTCGCCGCCGAGCCTGGCGACCATCTCGCCGGGGGCCGTGGCGCAGCTCTGGAGGCGGTCCGCGACCTCGACCAGCATCCGGTCGCCCGCGGAGTGGCCGAGGCTGTCGTTGATGGCCTTGAAGCCGTCGAGATCGAGGTAGCAGAGGCCGAAGCGGGCCGGCGGGCGGGTTTCCTGGGCGGTTTCCCTCGGAGTCGCGTCGGCGCTGTCGCGGGAGCCGGTCTCCGGCGGTGCCTCCGCGCCGTCCCTGGCTGCGTCTTTGGCGTCCTTGGCGTCCTTGGCGTCCTTGGCGTTGGCGTCCCTGGCCGTGTCCCTCGCGGGGGCCAGCGCCTTCTCCAGACGCTCGAAGAACAGCGTCCTGTTCGGCAGTCCGGTGAGGGCGTCGTGCGTCGCCTCGTAGCGCAGCCGCAGATTGAGCAGCCGTCGCTCGGTGGTGTCCTCCAGCAGCACCAACTGGTACTGCGGCACTCCGTCGACGTCCCGGAGCAGCGAGACCGTCAGATTGGTCCACAGGACCGTGCCGTCGTTACGGAAGAACGGCTTCTCCGTACGGAGGTTCTCGCGTTCGCCGCGTATCAGCTCACCGTGCATCCGCCAGACCTGCGGGACGTCGTCGGGGTGCACCCACTCGCTGATGTTCCTGCTGCGCACATGGTGTTCCAGGCCGCCGAACATCTGGGTGAGGGTGTCGTTGACCTCCAGCACATGTCCGTCGAGATCGGCGATGCCGATCCCGATCGCCGCGCCCTCGAACACCGCGCGGAACCGGGCCTCCGTGGCGTGCAGCGCGTCCTCGGCGGCGCCGCGCGCCGCGAGCGCGGAGCGGGCGATGGCCTCCTGCTCGGCCAGGGTGCGCTCGCGCAGCGCCAGGGCGTACCCGGCGGCGAGCGCGTGCTGGAGCCGGGCGCAGCGCGCCCGCAGTTCCTCAGCGGCGAGGTCGTCGGCCGGACCGGCCGCCGCGCCGCAGTACAGCACCAGATAGGCGTCGACGACCCCGAGGGAGCGCGCGAGCGCCTCCGGGTCCGTGCAGTGCGCGGCCACCAGATCCGCCCCCACGCCGGACGCCGGCGTGGCGTCGAAGATCTTGTGGTGCAGAGCGTCCCTCAACCGGCGTGCCAGGGGCAGCAGATGGTGTTCGAACTCGGGCCGGGTCAGTGACGTGGCCGTCGCCGGGAAGATCGCGCGGCTCCAGATCGTCGCGAAGCGCCTGAGCCGGTCCTCCACTCCGTCCGGTTCCGCCTCGGCGTCCGGGACCTCCGCCGGCGCCATCACGCCTTGCGTCCCACTCCGGCGAAGCCCGTCAGCGCGTACGGGTCCTCCTGGCCGTCCGGGCTCTCGGGCCGCCACTTCCCCATGGGCACCAGACCGGGCTCGACGAACTCGTAGCCGTCGAAGAACCCGGCGATCTCGTCGCGTGTGCGCATGACCAGCGGGTTGCGGACTTCCTGGTAGACACCGACCATCCCGGCGATCTGTTCCTGGGGCAGCGGTATGCCGGCGTGGGCGGCGTGGCACACGGCTATGACGCTGCCGGGGGCGAGGGCCTCGCTCAGCTCGGTCACGGCCGCGACGGGTTTGTCCTCGTCCTCAAGGAAGTGCAGGACGGAGATCAGCAGAAGGCCGACCGGCCGGTCCAGATCGAGGAGTTCCCGGACCTCGGGGCTGTCGAGGATCTGCCTGGGTCTGCGGAGATCGGCCGCCACGATGCCGGCCTTGTCGTTGCCTTCGAGGACCGCCCTGCTGTGCGCGACGGCGACCGGGTCGTGGTCGACGTACACCACCCTGGCGTCGGGGTCGGCGGCCTGGGCCACCTCGTGCACATTGCCGAACGTGGGAATGCCGGAGCCGATGTCGAGGAACTGGGTCACGCCCTCGCCAATGGCGAATCGGACGACACGGCGCATGAACGCCCGGTTCGCCTGCATGATCTTGGGCAGTCCCGGCATGAACCGCATTGCCTTACGGGCCGCTTCCCTGTCCACTTCGAAATTGTGCGAACCGCCCAGATAGTAGTCGTACATACGGGAAACGCTCGGCACCGATATGTCGATGCCTTGCGGTGCCCAGGCGGGACGCTCCATCGAGATCTCCAACAAGTCGCCACGGTGAACGGCCCTGTACATGGCCGGTGTTCGAGCCGAGGCTACTGATCGCCCGCCAAGAGAGCGAGCCGAAACGGAAATTAGCGGTCCGTTCTCGGTCACACCTGAACCCGGCACACAAGCGGTCCGCTGTCACACACGGGTGCGTGACAGCGGACCGATCGGCCGGAGGCGCGACGTGGGGACTACTTGGGCGCTCCGACCAGCTTGGAGTCGGGAGCGACGGCGTACCAGGTGCCGCCGACGCCCTGACCATTGGTGTCACCGGGCTTGGCGTCCCCGGCGAAGGTGTAGATGGGCCAGCAGTCGATGGTCTGCTGCTTGATTCCGTCGGGCCGGTCGAACGTCACGAAGCCCTTCTTGATGATGCCTTCGGTGTCGTTCTTGTCCACCGGAGCGACTACCGGCCACTTTTCGAGGCAGGCGCCCGTGCACGCCGTCTTCATGGGCCACGCACTGTCCTTCTTGAACCGATATACCGTCATACCCTTGGAGTCGACCACGATTTCGCCGAGCTTGGGATCCTTTCGCACGGACAGTCCGGCGAGATCGGCCTCACTGCCGCCGGCCGCTTCCCCGCCGCCAGCTCCGGGAGCGGCCTTCTTTCCGTCGGGAGCGGAGGCGAACCAAGTACCGCCCACACCCTGCCCGTTGGCGTCACCGGGATTGGTGTCCTTGGCGTAGCGGTACATCGGCCAGCCGCCGAGGGTCAGTTGCTTGGTGCCGTCGGCGCGGGTGACCTCACCGATCTTCGAGGCGTCGGTGCCCGCTGCGGCCTTGACGTCACCGGCGGCGACGACCGGCCACGCCTTCTCGCACTCGCCCGCACAGTTCGACTTCGGGGGCTCGGCGGTGTCGTTGTCGAACCGGTAGAGCGTGAAGCCCTCGCTGTCGGTGACGACCTCGCCGAGTTCCTTGCTGTCCCAGACGGCGAGTTGGCCGGCCGTCTTGGGCTCGGCCGCCGACTCGTCGCCGTAGCCGCTGTCCGAGCCGTAACCGGCGTCGGCGGGTGCGGCGGCGCCGACGGCCTCACCGTTGGGGCTCTCACCCTTCTCCTGACCGCACGCCGTCGTCAGGGCCAGGACGGCCACCGCGGTCACCGCGAGCGAGGCGTTCCGCCAGGTGTTCATGTCAACTCCCGTAGTTCGTAAGCCAGTTGGGGCGCCAGGCCGCGCCGTTCATGGTCCTAAGTACGCACGGGAGGGTGAGGAGCGTTCAACGCCTCTCAAAGAATCTTCAGAAAGAAACCTGGCGAGCCCCGAATCCCCCCGATCAGGGGAATCAGACGCCTTTTCGGCACGGTGTGGGGCGCGTTGACCGATGCTGCCGCCGTGTACCGATCATTCACCGTGCGGATCCTGGCCGTCACCGGACTCGTCTGCATACTCAGCGCGCCCGTCCCCGCCGTCGCAGCCGTCTGCGTCTCGGCCTGGGCCGGGCCTGGCGGCGCGGGCGCGGTCGTCGTCATCGGCGACGGGCCCTGCTGGCCCGAACCGCCGCCGTCACCGCCACCGCCATCACCGCCACCGTCGCCCGAACCTCCGCCCGAGCCGTCGCCGCCTCCGCCGCCGGCTCCCGAGCCCCCGCCGGAGCCCTCGACACCGCCCAGGTCCGAACCGGAGCCGGCACCCGAGCCCGAACCGCCGGTGGCCGCCGAGCCCGCGCCCGTACCGCCGCCGCCCTCGCCGCCGCCGGTGCGGCCCGCGGTCGCGCCGCCCACCCCGCCGCCGCCCGTCACACCCTCGCCGCCCGCGCCGTCACCGTCGCGGTCGGCGCGGAAGGCCGACCCGCCGGAGGTCCGGGTCCTGCCCGCGTACAAGTCGCCGGTCCGCGAGCGGCCGTCGAACGGCACCTCGGTCGTGATGCTCATGCTCCTGCTCACGGCACCGGCGGTGCTCGCCGCCGCCATCCTTCGCCCCCGTTCCCGCTAGTTGACGGAGACCCATGTCGGAATGGCTTGTCCTGACCATCGCCATGGCCGCGGCCTGCGCGGTCGTCGTGGCCATCGTCCTCATCAACAACCGCCGGGTGCCGGCCGACGACGATCCCTCGGAGAGCCCTGACGTCCTCGAATACATGACGATGATGATCGGCGTGGTCTACGCGATCGTGCTCGGTCTGGCCATCGCGGGCGTCTGGGAGGCGCGCGGCGGCGCCCAGGAGTCCGTACGCCAGGAGGCGCAGGCCCTGCACGAGGTGCAGGCGCGGTCCGAGGTCTACCCGGCCGAGGTCCGCGACCGGATCCGGGGCGACGTCGACGCGTATGTCTCGTACGTGGTCGACACCGAGTGGCCCTACATGTCGGAGCACGAGAGTCTCAGCGAGGAGGGAACGGCGCTGCTGGAGCGGGTACGGCGGAGCGTCACCGACTACGTGCCCGCCGACGACCACGAGGCACAGGCCTACCAGCCGCTGGTCGACCAGGTGGCGGCGGCCGACGACGCGAGAGGCGCCAGAGGGGAGAACGCGGGGGCGACCATGCCGGGGGTCGTCTGGTTCGGCCTCATCATCGGCGCGGTCGTGACCGTGGGGCTGATCTTCACGCTCCAGATCCGGCGCAGTTGGCGGGAGCTGCTGCTCGCGGGGCTGTTCAGCGCCCTGATCGCCTTCCTGCTCTTCCTGATCTGGGACTTCGACGCGCCGTACGGCCGGGGCATCTCGGCCACGGCGGGCCCGTTCACCGATCTGTTCCCGCACATCCGTATGTAGGGCCGGTCCCCCTCGGTGGCCGGACGGGATCGCGGCAGCGGCCCGTCCGGCCACCGGGCCGTGCGATGCGGTGCCATGCCACGTCGTGCCTGCCGTGCCGAGGGCGGAACACGGGGGCTCTTTCCGTCCGTCGGCGACCCACGCGGACCAGTCGGGTGACGAGACAACCCGTTCGCCCGACTGAGATCGCGGCTGCCGTAGGGCACTCCTAGCGTGCCGGGTATCGAGGTGCATTTCCCGCCAGCCGCGGAAATCAGTTCCGCACTGCCCCTCGGAGACCGGAGGATTGTCCATGCGCGCGATACGTGCCGCGTCCGCCGCTCTACTGGGAGCGGCCGCACTCGCACTCACCACGCCCGCCACGGCCATGGCCGCGCCTGCGGCCCCCACCCCGTTCGGCTTCGCCGTCACGCCTTCGGTGATCGCCGCCGGCGGCCAGGTGACCCTCACGGTCACCAACTGCAGCAGCACCGCCACCGCCGAGTCCGGGGTCTTCGACGACACCCCCATCCCCTCCGGAGGATCGGCGCGGGCCTCCATCTTCTGGGACGCCAAGCCCGGAGCGATGTACGAGGTGACCTTCACCTGCAACGGTCAGCAGGGCACCACGGACCTGACCATCTCGGGCGGCACCCCGTCGCCCACGCCGACCCGTACGTCGACCGCCACCCCGACCCGGACACCGAGCCCGGTCACGACCCGCACCGCGACCACCAGTTCCACGGCGATCGCGCCTCCCGGCGGTGTCCGCGGCGGACTCGGCGGCAGCTTCATCGGCATGAACGCCACCGAGCTGGCCCTCGGCACCGGCCTGGTCGCCGCGGCGGCGGCGGGCACCGTCGTGGTCATGCGCCGCCGCTCGGCGAGCCGCGACCACTGACCTCGCACCGTCGGCCCGCCCTCCCCGTCCGTCCGGGAAGCGCGGAAGGCATGGGGAGCGCGGAGAGCCCGGAGAGCGGGTCCAACGCCCGTCGCCCCAAGTCCTGTCCGGGACTTGGGGCGACCGGCATCCGCCGTACGGAGGCCCGGCCGGTCAGACGAGCGCGTTGCTCGTACGTCGGCGGCGGGCGATGAAGACCGTGCCGCCGACCGCGGCGGACGCGACCAGACCGGCACCGACGGCCATCTCGGTCGAGCTCGGGCCGATGGAGCCGCCGAGGCCGCCTTGCGCGCCCTGTCCGGCCAGCACCCGGAAGCGGTGGGTCGCGATGCGGCTGTTGTCGCTGCACTTGACGGAGAGGTTGTAGTCGCCCGGCGTCGCGTGGTTGTGGATCCGGGCCGTGGCCGTCGAGTGCCCCGAGGAGTTCACCGAGAGGTGCGTCTTGGGGAAGGCGTTGGACGTGACGGTACCGCCGTGGCCGCAGCCGTCGACGGTGATGCGCAACGTACCGCCCTGGTGAACGGCGAACGGGTTGACGGTGATGTTTGTCGGACCGTTGGTGGCCCCGGCCAGCGGGGCGGAGAGCGCCACGGCGGCGCAGGCCGCGGCAGTCACCATGAGAGCGCGTGAAGCACGCATCGTTGAGCCTCCAGCGGAAGACGCCCCAAAGCGGTGCTCCGGGAAATTCGACGAGTACGCCCTCCATGACGAACCATCACCGGACAGCACTTTCGACGCATTTCGGCACTGGTCCACACCGGTGAGGCGACACGCCGACAGAGCTTGGCCGGAGCTGACGGACCCGCAGGTCACAGAGCGTCAGAGGTTTTTTGTGTGACGAGTACTCGAATGGGCCAGCCGAGTCGGCGCGGACGGCCGCACCACCCATTCGCCCTCCAGTTCTCGCCGACCCGGACTTGCGCGCTTAGCGTGCGTAGCAGGCGCCCACGAAGGGAGAAACATGGGCCTGGACTACGGCGGCTACGGCGGCTCGGAGCGGAGGAGACGCTCGCCCTGGGGCCTTCTGGCTCTGGTCATGCTCTCCGGTATCGCACTGATGCGGAACGGGGCCGATGTCTCCCTCGGCCCTCCGCAGCCTGCCTCGGCCGCGGCCCTGGACACCCGGCATGAGGCGGTGACCCAGCCCGAGACCGTCCCCATCGTGAAGCCGCTGCCGTACTCCCCCATGTCCCACGTGACCATTCCGTCGATCAAGGTCGACGCCCCGGTGATGGACGTCGGGCTCGACCCGGAGGGCTGGATCGCCGCCCCGCCGCCCCAGGACGCCAACATGGCGGGCTGGTACCAGAACGGCGTCGCCCCGGGCCAGCGCGGCACCTCGGTGGTCGTGGGCCATGTCGACAACCAGGCGGGGCCCGCGGTCTTCTACGGCCTCGGCTCGCTGAGCAAGGGCGAGCACATCGAGGTGACCCGCTTCGACGAGCGGGTGGCGGTGTTCGAGATCTACGGCGTGGAGGTCTTCTCCAAGGACGACTTCCCCGGGGCCCGGGTGTACGGCGATACGGGCCACGCCGAACTGCGCGTGATCACCTGCGGCGGCGGCTACTCCAAGGCGGGCGGTTACGACGGCAACGTCGTGGTCTTCGCCCGTCTCGTGGAGACCCGCTGAGCGCGCCTACCGGCCGCGGTACGGCGGTGGTGGGTGTG